>NZ_JBHVHF010000049.1:0-34972 GCF_042800315.1 Streptomyces sp. NPDC057638 | reverse complement strand
ACAGCGGCGGGGCGAGGGCGAAGCACACCCGCCCCGGGCCGGGACCTCGCGCGGGTCAGTCCGGACGCCGCCCCGGGAGGTAGGTGACCGTCGGCGCGCCCGTGGCCGGGTGGACCGAGACCTCAGCCGCCACCCCGTAGACCTCCGCCAGCAGCGACGGCGTCAGCACCTCCCCCGGTGCCCCCGACGCCACGACCTCACCGCCCGCCAGGACATACAGCCGATCGCAGTAGTACGCCGCGAGGTTGAGGTCGTGCAGGGCCAGCAGCGCCGTCGCCCCCGCCTCCCGCACCAGGCCCAGGATCTCCATCTGGTACCGGATGTCCAGGTGGTTGGTGGGCTCGTCCAGCACCAGCAGCCCCGGCCGCTGCACCAGCGCCCGGGCGACCAGCGCCCGCTGGCGCTCGCCGCCGGAGAGGGAGGGGAAGGCCCGGTCGGCGAGCCCGGTGATGGCCAGCCGTTCCAGCGCCTCGGCCACGAGGGCGGTGTCCGCCGCCGAGTCCGGCTCCCAGAACCGCTTGTGCGGGCTGCGCCCCATGGCGACGACCTCCCGCACGGTCAGCTCGAACTCGGCCGGGCTGTCCTGCGGCACGGTCGCCACCCGGCGCGCCCGCTCCCGCGCCCCGAGCACCAGCAGGTCGTCGCCGTCCAGCAGCGCCCGGCCCGCCGTGGGGCGCAGGGTGCCGTACACACAGCGCAGCAGGGTGGTCTTGCCGCTGCCGTTGGGGCCGACGACGCCGACGGTCTGGCCGGGTTCGGCCCGCAGCGCGATCCCCGTGAGCAGGGCGCGGCCCTCCGTCTCGTACCCCAGGCCGGTCAGGGTGAGGGCGGCGGTCACGACGGGACTCCTCGCGGGTGGAAGACGACGCGGGTCGCGGGTGCCCCCGGCGCGGTACGGATCACCGGTGCCCCCGGCGCGGCGCGGGTCACAGCGGTGCCCCCTGCGCGGTGCGCCCCCGCATCAGCCAGAGGAAGAGCGGGCCCCCGATCAGCGCGGTGAGCACGCCGACGGGAACGTCCTGCGGGGAGAAGAGGGTACGGGCGCCGAGGTCGGCGACGACCAGGGCGACGGCGCCCAGCAGCGCGCAGACCGGCAGCAGGGCCCGGTGGGTGGCGCCGACCAGCAGCCGGGCGGCGTGCGGGACCATCAGCCCGACGAACCCGACGGCGCCGCTGGCGGCCACCATCACGGCGGTGACCAGCGAGACCAGGACGAAGACGACGGCACGGAAGCGCCCCACGTCCAGCCCCAGCACGGTCGCGCCCTCCTCCCCCACCAGCAGCAGGTCCAGCGGTCGCGCCAGCGCCAGCAGCAGCGGCAGCGCGGCCCCGAGCACGACGGCGGGCAGCAGGATCCCGTCCCAGCGGGCGCTGCCGAGCCCGCCGAGGGACCAGTACAGGGCCTCGCGGAAGTGCTCCGGCCGCGCCGACGCCACCAGGACGAGCGTGGTCAGCGCGGTGAGGATGTACGAGACGGTGACCCCGGCCAGCACCAGCCGGGGCCCGGTCATCATCCCGCCGCGCCGGGCCAGCCCGAAGACCAGCGCGAGCGCGACCAGCGACCCGAGGAACGCGCCGAGCGGCATCGCGACGGCGGTGGTGGCGCCGAGGCCCAGCGTCAGCACCACCACCGCGCCGGTGGAGGCTCCGGAGGAGATCCCCAGCAGGAAGGGGTCGGCCAGCCGGTTGCGCACCAGCGCCTGGAGGACGGCGCCGACGACCCCGAGTCCGGCGCCGACGACCATCCCGAGCAGCACCCGGGGCAGCCGTACCTCACGCACGATGGTCCGGAACGGGCTCGGCGCGGCCCCCGGCAGCAGCGCGTCGACCACCTGCCCGGCCGGGATCCGTACGGAGCCGAGGACCAGCCCGGCCAGGGCCGCGCAGCCGAGCGCGGCCACCAGGCCGGTGACGACGGCGCCGTAGCGCAGCCGGGCGAGGACGGGCCGCGCGCCGGGGCCGCCCGCCGCGCCCGCCTCCGTACCCGCCGATGACACGCCCCCGGCGGCCACCGTCACGCCCCTCACCGCGCCAGCTGCGCGGCCAGCTTGGATATGGCGGCGGGCGCCCGGACGCCGAGCACGGCGTCGGAGAGCGGCAGCACCGCGAAGCGTTTGTTCCGCACCGCCGGGACGTCCTTGAGCGCGGGGTCGGTCAGCAGTTTCCGCTTCTTCTGCGCCACGGTGACCGAGCCGTAGTCGTAGATCACGATGACCTCGGGCTTGCGGGCGACGACCTCTTCCCAGGTCGCGTCGCCGAACGCCTTGTCGAGGTCGGCGAAGACGTTCCGGCCGCCCGCGCGGGTGATCAGCTCGTTGCCGATGCCCCGGCCGCCCGCCGTGAAGGCGGTCTTGTCCCCGTTGTCGTAGACGAAGACCGGCACCGGCGCCCGGCCCGTGAGCGTCGTGCCGGTGGCGGCGACCACGGCGCGGGCCTCGGTGATCCACCGCTGGGCGCGGTCGCCGACGCCGAAGGTGCGCCCGACCTCCTCGACCTCCCGGTAGACGTCGTCGAGGGTGGTCCGCTCGGTGGTGCAGTTCTCCAGGTTGAGCCGGGTGTCGATGCCGGTCTTCTTCAGCTCGGCGCGGGTGCGGCCGTCCTCGGTCTTGAAGGCGCTGGCGTAACCGCCGTAGACGAAGTCCGGGTTGGCGGTGAGCAGCTTCTCCTTGGAGGGGTACTCCTTGGCGAGCACGGGGATCTCCCCGTACGCCTTCGCGTACTCCGGCAGCACCCGGTCGTCCAGGAAGGCGGTGCCGACCAGCGACTTCTCCAGTCCCAGCTCCAGCATGACCTCGGTGACGTGCTGGTTCATGGTGACCGCGCGCCGCGGCGGCGCCTGATAGGTGGTCTTCACACCGCAGTTGTCGACGGTGTACGGGAAGCCGGGGGCGGCACCGGTGGCCTTGCGGTCCGGCTCGGGGGTGGTGGAGCAGCCCGCGAGGGTGAGCGGGAGCAGCAGGGCGGCGATGACGGTGGTTCTGCGGCGCCTGGACATGACGGGTGGTGCCTCCTCCGGGGATTTCCACGTCCCCTGGGTGGTGGGAGAAGGGCGGCGGGTCAGTTCCTGGCTGGCAAGCGGATCGCTTGGCTCACAGTGGCGGGACCGCGCCGGAGTCACACCGGCTTCCTGGGTCCCACCGCCCTGTTCATACGTCTGTTCTCTTGTATCACCTGGTGCTGGGCGCGCTCGACGCGCTCGCTCAAGTGTGAGGCTCAGTATGCCTCGACGATCCGCACCTCCTCCTCGGTGACCTCCCCGTTCACGATCCGGAAGGAGCGGAACTGGAAGGGCCCGAGGCCGTCGGTGTCGGCGGTGGAGACCAGGACGTAGTGGGCGCCGGGCTCGTTGGCGTACGAGATGTCGGTACGGGAGGGGTACGCCTCGGTCGCCGTGTGGGAGTGGTAGATGATCACCTGCTCCTCGTCGTTGGCCCACAGTTCCTTGGTGAGCCGGAGCAGGTCCATCGAGTCGAACTCGTAGAAGGTGGGCGACCGGGCGGCGTTGACCATGGGGATGAACCGCTCCGGGCGGTCGGTGCCCTCGGGTCCGGCGACGACGCCACACGCCTCGTCGGGGTGGTCGGCGCGGGCGTGCGCCACGATCTGGTCGAAGAGTGCCTGGGTGAGCGTCAGCATGCCGTCAGCATAGGCAGCGGGCCGTTCCGTACCAATGGGTGATACGAAACGGCCCGCATGCTGGGAATGCCTGGTCTGCGAAGGGGGCGCCTCAGCGCTTGCTGAAGGCGGCGCCCTCGGGGTCCCGCTTGCGCAGCACCAGATAGGAGACCCCGAGCAGGAGCCCCCAGACCGGCGCGACGTACAGCGAGACCCGGGCGTCCTTGTCCACGCCCATCAGCACGATCACCAGACCGATGAAGCAGAGCGCGAACCAGCTGGTGTAGGGCGCGCCGGGCGCCTTGAAGGTCGACTCGGGCAGCTCGCCCCGGTTCACCTTGGCGCGGTAGCGGATCTGACTGACCAGGATCATGATCCAGGCCCACATGCCGGAGATGGTGGCGAAGGAGACGATCTTGTTGAACGCCTCGCCGGGCCACTGGTAGTTGATCCAGACACCGAACATCATCAGCGCGGCCGAGAAGGTGGTCCCGATCAGCGGGGTGCCGTTCCTGGTGAGCCGGGTGAAGATCTTCGGGCCCTGGTTGTTGAGGGCCAGGCCGCGCAGCATGCGTCCGGTGGAGTACATCCCGGAGTTGCAGGAGGAGAGCGCGGCGGTCAGGACGACGAAGTTCACGATGCCCGCGCCGACGGCCAGGCCCATCTTGTCGAAGGCGGCCACGAAGGGCGAGACGCCCGGCTCGAAGTTGGTCCAGGAGACCACCGACAGGATCATGATCAGCGCGCCGATGTAGAAGACGGCGATGCGCCACGGCACGGTGTTGATGGCCTTGGGCAGGGTCTTCTCGGGGTCCTTGGACTCACCCGCGGTGACACCGACCAGCTCGACCGCCAGGAAGGCGAACATCACGATCTGGAGCGTCATCAGCGTGCCGCCGATGCCCTTGGGGAAGAAGCCGCCGTCGCTCCACAGCAGCGAGAAGGAGGCGGTGTCGCCCGCGTCCGTGAAGCCGAGGGTGATGATTCCGGCGCAGATCAGGATCATGCCGACGATCGCGGTGACCTTGACCATCGAGAACCAGAACTCCAGCTCACCGAAGATCTTCACCGAGATCAGATTGGCGCCGTAGAGGATCAGCGTGAAGATCAGCGCCGAGACCCACTGCGGGATGTCGAACCAGTACGTCATGTAGTGCGCCGCCGCCGTGACCTCGGTCATTCCGGTGACGACCCAGAAGAGCCAGTACGTCCAGCCGGTGGCGAACCCCGCGAACGGCCCGATGAACTCCCGCGCGTAGTCGGAGAACGACCCCGAGACCGGGCGGTACATCAGCAGCTCGCCGAGGGCGCGCATGATGAAGAAGATGACCAGGCCCGCGATGGCGTACGCGAGGATGAGGCTGGGTCCGGCCTTGGAGATGGCCTTGCCCGCGCCCAGGAAGAGGCCGGTGCCGATGGCTCCGCCTATCGCGATCATCTGGATCTGCCGGGCGCCGAGTGCCCGGTGGTAGCCCTGGTCCTCACCGCCTCCGGCGGCGGACCGCGCGGCGTTCCCGTCGCCGTGCCCGTCCTCTTTGCCGACCTGCACAGAGGTCATGTGTGCGCCCTTTCTCCACGCGGATCCGCCCCGTGCGACAGACGCGACGGACGCGGATCAGGTCCTGATCCCCCCGGATACGGATGGAGTGCCACCGGCGGTCAGCCGGTACAAGCGCCCCCAGGGGCATGGGTGGCGCCCCTGGCGGTCGTGCAGATCTATCACGGCCTTGTTCGAGATCATCCCGGGCCTCTGTGACTCACGCCACAGAAACAACCGGGCAAAAGCCGCACAATGGATGAATTTAGGACGATGTGGTAACCCGATCGTTATCCGGATTTGAGCGTCCGCTGAGCGTACGTAAGTCACGACGCGCCCCCTCGCCCCATACAGCCGCCGGAGGGCGCCGCTCGGCATGGACCGAGCCCCGCCGGGCGAACTGGAACAGGAACCTCCGCAACCGGCCGTACGGAGCCGGGGAAACCGGACGGGCGCGGGAAAACCCGTAGCCCCATGAGCAGAGGGGACAGGGGTGACAGGGGGCCGGAAACCACCCCACCCAGCGCGCACCCCCCGCTACCCGCCCTCTCGGCCGTCCGGGCGACGGGACGGGCGACGGGACGGGCGACGGGATGGGCGGCTGGGACGGGCGCCGGGGCGATCAAGCCTCAGGAAGGAGCCTCAGGGCCGCAGGGCACCACAGCCCCAGGAGGACATCACCCCCCGGGAGGGCCCACGGCCTCAGGAGGGCATCAGGGTCTCGACAAGCGTCTCCTGGAGCACCCCGAGCCAGAGGTACGCCATCACCATCGGCTTGCGCGGATCGGAGTCCGGCAGCCGGTAGAGCCCCGCGCCCTCGTCGTCGTCGCCGACCTCAAGCCGGGTCCCGATCGTCAGCCGCAGATCGTTGAGCGCCCCGAGCCAGCGCGCGCTCCGGCGCGGGTCCAGCGTCAGCTCCGCCGACCCCCCGGGCCCCGGGGAGAGCGCGTCCAGCGCCCGCACCATGTCATGCGCGTCATCGCGCTTGCGCGTCCGCAGGTCGTTCTCGGTGAAGCGGCGGAACTCGGACGACGCCGCCTTCGCGGACTCGTCCCCCTGGTGCGCGTCCGGCCCTCCGTACGCGTCCGGGAAGAGCCGCGCCAGCGCGGGGTCCGACGGCGGCTCGCTCGGGCCCTCGGCGAAGAGCGCGGCCAGCGGGTCCGCCCCCTCCACCGGCTCCTCGCCCGGCCCGATCAGCTCCATGAGCTGGACGGCGAGCGACCGCAGGATGGAGATCTCGACCTCGTCGAGCGTGATCGACGCGCCGCCCCCGGGACGGGGCTCGAAGTGCCCCGGCATCAGCCGCGGTCCTGCGTGAGCGTCGCCCAGAGCCCGTATCCGTGCATCGCCTGCACATCGCGCTCCATCTCCTCGCGGGTACCGCTGGAGACGACGGCGCGCCCCTTGTGATGGACGTCGAGCATCAGTTTGCGGGCCTTGTCCTTGGAGTAGCCGAAGTACGCCTGGAAGACATACGTCACGTAGCTCATCAGGTTCACGGGGTCGTTGTGGACGAGCGTCACCCAGGGCACATCCGGCTCGGGGACGGCGAAGGTCTCCTCGGCCGACGCGGGCCGTTCAATCTCGGTGGGAGCAACACTCACCTGGTCCATGCTGCCACCCGTGCCTGCGGAGCGCATAAACGGGCACCCCTCTAGCGAGCCCTGAAGAGCCCGCCGCCCGCACCCCGCCCCCATCTCGTCACTTTGACGAAATGCTGGGGTAGGATCCGGGCCATGGCTGGATCGCCCGAGCCCTGCGGGCGGCCGAGACGAAAGCGCGAGGTCATTCTCGTGAACACAGCTGACCTGGTGGGACTGCCGGTGGACGTGCCCTCGACGGCGCTCTTCACGGACCAGTACGAGTTCACGATGGTCCAGGCGGCGCTGCGGGCGGGCACCGCCGACCGCCACTCCGTCTTCGAGGTCTTCACCCGCCGCCTCCCCTCGGGCCGCCGCTACGGCGTGGTCGGCGGCACCGGACGGGTGCTGGACGCCGTCGAGAACTTCCGCTTCGACCCCGGGGTGATCGCCTTCCTGCGGGAGAACCGGATCGTGGACGAGCCCACCCTCTCCTGGCTCTCCGGCTACCGCTTCCGGGGCGACATCTGGGGCTACCCGGAGGGCGAGACCTACTTCCCCGGCTCGCCCGTCCTGCGGGTCGAGGGCAGCTTCGCCGAGTGCGTGCTGCTGGAGACGGTGATCCTCTCCATCCTCAACCACGACTCCGCCATCGCCGCCGCCGCGTCCCGGATGTCCGCCGCCGCCCAGGGGCGGCGGCTGATCGAGATGGGTGCCCGGCGTACCCACGAGCTCTCCGCCGTCGCCTCCGCCCGCGCCGCGTACGTGGGCGGCTTCGACTCCACCTCCGACCTGGCGGCGGGCTTCCGCTACGGCATCCCGACCGTCGGCACCAGCGCCCACGCCTTCACCCTGCTGCACGACAGCGAGCGGGACGCGTTCCGGGCCCAGGTCGACTCGCTGGGCCGGGGCACCACGCTGCTGGTCGACACCTACGACGTGGCCGAGGCCGTCCGTACCGCCGTCGAGGTCGCGGGGACCGGACTCGGCGCGGTACGGATCGACTCCGGCGATCTGCTGCTGGTCGCCCACCGGGTCCGCCAGCAGCTCGACGAGCTCGGCGCCCGGGACACCAAGATCGTGGTCACCTCCGACCTGGACGAGTACGCCATCGCCTCGCTGGCGGCGGCCCCCGTCGACGCCTACGGGGTGGGCACCCAGCTGGTGACCGGCAGCGGGCACCCGACCTGCTCGATGGTGTACAAGCTGGTGGCCCGCGCCCGCTCGGCCGATCCGAAGGCCCCGCTGGAGCCGGTGGCCAAGAAGTCGCTGGGCGCGAAGTACTCCGTGGGCGGGCGCAAGTGGGCCGCGCGGCGGCGGGACGCGGAGGGGGTCGCGGAGGCGGAGGTCATCGGCTCGGGCCAGGTGCCCGCCGATCTGGCCGGCTCCCAGCTGCTGGTGCCGCTGGTCGTGGGCGGCGAGATCGTGGCGCGCGAGCCGCTGGACGCGGCGCGGGCCCGGCACCGCGCGGCGCGGGCGGCGCTGCCGATGTCCGCCCTCCAGCTCTCCCGCGGCGAACCGGTCCTGCCCACCGAGTACGTCTGACCGCGACGCCCGTCCCCACGGCCCGGCCGCCCCGCCCATCGGCGCGGCCCGGCCACCCCGACCGGCCGCACGGCCCGGCGGCCGGGACACCAGCACGGCCCGGCGGCCGGGACACGGGTGGTGACCAGCCGGAACGGCGGGCGGCTCCGGGGACTGACCCGCCGATCAGGGGGAAGCCAGGGCAAGGAGCGGGAGCAAGGGGCGGGAGCGCAGGTCACCGGGGGCGTGCGCGGCGGGGCCGGGCGCGGCGCACCGCCCACGCGCCTTCCCGTACCCGCTCCCCACTCTCTACGCTCGACGGAGAGCCACCGAGAGCCCCAGCGCCCACAGACACCCCCATATCCCCGTACTCCCCGTAAGGACTCCCCTATGCACCGCGCCTTGATCGTCGTCGACGTTCAGAACGACTTCTGCGAAGGCGGCAGCCTCGCGGTCAGCGGGGGTGCCGAGGTCGCCGCCGCCATCACCGACCTCATCGGTGCGTCCATCCCGGCCGCCTACCGCCATGTCGTCGCCACCCGGGACCACCACATCGACCCGGGCGACCACTTCTCCGACACCCCGGACTTCGAGACGAGCTGGCCGCGCCACTGTGTCGCGGGCACCGAGGGTGTCGGCTTCCATCCGAACTTCGCCCCGGCCGTCGCCTCGGGCGCCATCGAGGCGGTCTTCGACAAGGGCTCCTACGCCGCCGCCTACAGCGGCTTCGAAGGCACCGACGAGAACGGCACCGGGCTGGCCCAGTGGCTGCGCGACCACGAGGTGACCGAGGTCGACGTGGTGGGCATCGCCACGGACCACTGTGTGCGCGCGACGGCGCTGGACGCGGCCCGGGAGGGCTTCACCACCCAGGTGCTGCTCGATCTGACGGCGGGCGTCTCCAAGGAGCGCACCGCGCGGGTGCTGGAGGAGCTGCGCGCGGCGGGTGTGACGCTCACGGGCGAGCCGGTCGTCTGAGACGGCGGCCGGGCGCCGGGACGCCACCAGGCCCTCACCCGACGGGCCGCCCCAGCGCCCGCACCGGATGCCACAGCTCCGCCACCGCCCCGGGCTGGCTGCGCCAGATCAGCCCGTCGGGATGGTGCAGTACGGCGGTGATCTCGTCCAGTGTGGGCGGCTCCGCGTTGCCCCGCAGATAGACGGCGCGCAGCCCCAGGTTCCGCAGCCTGGTCAGGGCGCGGGCCCGGTTCGCCGCGTGCACCAGGAAGCGCGCGGGGCGTCCGTCCGCCAGCGGGTTGGGCAGGCTGAGGGCGACGACGACGCTGCCGTTGGGCAGCTTGCTATAACCTCCGCCGGGCATGGCGACCACTCCCCCGTGAGATGGCGTGTCCAGAGGAACCGGTCTGGTCGTGACGGGTCTGGACGGAACGGGTCTGTCACCTCGCACCTAAACACGATCGGCCGCAGCCCGCCAGGGGGTTGCGGCCGATCATGTTTTGACCTGCGGATTCGCTTTTTACAAGGTCATTTACCGGGTCGAGGGGGCCACCTTCACGGTGATCGTCTCCCCGCTCGCGGGCTCCTTCACGATGGAGATCTTGGTGTTGGTGTTGGGCACCTTCACCCCACCGGTCGGGTTCTCCGCGAACCAGTAGACGCCCTTGCGGTCGTCGAAGACCGGGTTACCGGGCTTCGCCGGGATCGAGGTCGGCGCCCCGGCCCGGTGCAGGGTGATCGCGTCGTACGGACGGGTGCTGAAGGTCGCGTCGAAGCTCTGGATCCGGTTGCGCATGATCGTGCCGTCGGCCCACTTCATCGGCGCCGGGTTGGCGTCGACCGGCAGCAGCCGTCCCTGGCCCGGGTGGGCGCTGGTGCGGTTGTCCCGCTGGAAGGTGTCCCAGTACCAGATCATCAGCCCGTTCTGGTACGGGAAGTGCTCCACCCACTGGTCCTTGGGCGCCGGGAAACCGAAGTTGTACGGACCGGTCTTCAGCGTCTTGTCGTACGAGACGTACTGGCGGTTCTCGACCAGGTAGTAGTGGTCGTAGAGCCGGGTCACGTTCTCCCCGGCCTTGGTGAAGCCCTTGGTGGTCCAGCCCGCGTTGTCCGTGCCCTCGACGTCGTCGCGGAAGAGCGGGGCGCCGTCGGCGGTCACGGTGATCTCGTCCGCCACGAAGCCCTTCTCGGCGGTGGCGGTGTCGGTGCGGTAGCGGAAGCGGACGTCGACCCGCTTGCCCGCGTGGGCGTCCAGCGAGAAGACCAGCTTCTGGTGTCCGGCCGAGCGGCCGGTCAGCGCCGGGCGGTCACTGCCGTCACGGGTGATCGGCTTGCCGTCGGCCGTGCCCTCCAGCGGGGTCCAGTTGGCGCCGCCGTCGGTGGAGACCTCGGTGTAGAGGTAGTCGTACCCGTTCTCGATCTGCCACCAGGCGCTCAGCTCCAGCGCGGCGCTGGACTTGCCGGTGAGGTCGACCGAGCGGCTGAGGGTGTTGCGCAGGTTGTCGCCCTGGTCGGTCCACCACTGCTTGGTCCCCTGGGCGGGCTTGACCAGCGGGGTGGTGCCGGGCTTCTTCGGCAGCTCGACCACGAGCGCCTGCGGGCGCTTGGTGTTGTACGCCTGCACCCCGAGGGTGTGGGTGGACGTCGTCGCGGCCCGGCCCTTGGTGTAGTTGAGCCAGCCGAGCTGGAGCTTGTCCCAGGCGGTCATGTCACCGGGCAGGTCGCCGATGGCCTCCTTGCCCCGGCCGAGCCAGGAGCCGGACGACATCAGCGTCCAGAAGCCGGTGGCGTTCTCGCCCCGGCCGGAGTCGTCGTAGTGGTCCGGCAGGCCCAGGTCATGGGCGTACTCATGGGCGAAGACGCCGAGGCCGCCGTTCTCGGGCTGCACGGTGTAGTCGCCGACCCAGATCCCGGTCGAGCCGATCTGGGTGCCGCCCGCCTTGTTGCCCGCGGGACCGGTCTTGCCCGCGGAGGTGCCGTACGCGTACCAGCGGTGCGCCCAGATGGCGTTGGCGCCCTCGGCGCCGCCGCCCGCGGACTCGTCCTCGCCCGCGTGGACGAACTGGAAGTGGTCGAGGTAGCCGTCCGGCTCGTTGAAGTCGCCGTCCTCGTCGAAGTCGTAGCGGTCCCAGACGTCGTACTCGGCCAGGGTCGCCTTGATCTGCTCGTCGGTGCGGCCCTGCGCCTTCTGGTCGGCGACCCAGGCGTTGACCCCGTCCCGCACCGCGTCCCAGACGCTCTCACAGGTCGACTCGCCGCAGTAGTTCGAGCCGTAACGGGCCTCGTTCCACTCGACCTTCACCCAGTCGGAGACCGTGCCCGCGACCGAGTAACGGCCCGAGGAGGCCCGCTCGTAGTAGGTCTTCAGGGACTGCTTGGGCGCGGCGCCGAAGTACAGGTCCTGGAAGTGCTGGCGGTTGTAGTCCGCCTTCCAGTCGGTCGAGTTGTCGACGGTACGGTCCGGCTTGGCGATCTTGTTGTGCAGCGGTCCCGGGGTGCCGCCGTACTTCACCACCGGCGGCAGCGGCCCGTCCGGGCCGTCCGGGTCGTGCGTCGTGGTGGTGTCGACCTTGTCGCCGAACTCCAGCAGGATGGTGAAGATCTTGTCGGTCTTCTCCCGGCCCAGCTCGACGTACTTGCCCTTGCCGAGCTTGACGACCTTGGACGCGCCGCGCCTCTCGACGGTCGCGTCCCCGGATATGACCTGTTCCAGCGCCGCCTTGCGCTGCTGCTGCTGCCGTTGGGTGAACGGGCCGTCGAGATCGTGGTCGACATGGCCCTTCTGGGGCGCCGGGTCATGGCGCTCCAGTGCCGCCGGGGCCGGGGACCCCTGCTCCCCCGCCTGCGCCGTACTGAACGCCGCGGCACCCGCGGTGGCCGTCGCGAGGGCGACGATCACCGCCGACGCTCTGATCGTCCGTCGGTTCGTGGTCACGTGTTGGTTTCCTCCCCCGCGAACCTTCACGGCGGACCTGTGTGGAGTCGTCCGGGCGAGGCTCGCGCGTCACAAGTGACGGCATTCGACCGCAGCGCCCGAAGAAAACACAACCCTTGACGTGGACATCCCCCTGCTCTATGCCACAAGCGGAATCCCCTTGCGGGCGGCGGACGTTCAGGGGAGCACCCGCGAGGCGCGGGCGCGTCCGTCCACACGCACGGCGGCCTCCCCGCGCGGACACGGGGAGGCCGCCGTCACACAGCCACACACGTCACACAGTCGGCGGTGGCGGCCCCTCCGGCACCGTCACGACCACGGTCTTGCCCGCCTTGTCGTGCAGCCCCTGGCGGTAGGGCTTGTCCGCGATGATCGTGATGATGATCACCAGCCACCAGACGCAGAAACAGCAGAGCAGCGCCGGGGCCCAGAGCACCAGCGCGCGCACCAGCGAGGAGCGGGTGTCGGGGATCGCGCCGTCGTTGAGCAGCGCGACGCGGATCCGCATCAGCCGCTTGCCCACCGTCTGGCCGTTCTTCTTCACCATCAAGGTGTCATAGCCCACGTAGGCGACCAGCCCGATCAGCGACCAGAGCCACTGGCGGCCGGTGTTCACCTCGTTGGCCAGATCGTCCCAGTTGTCGGCGCCGCCGGAGCTGAACCCACCGACCAGCAGGGAGATCAAGGCCAGCGGGACGAAGACGATCAGCGCGTCGATGACCCGCGCGGCGAACCGCTTCCCGAAGTCGGCCAGCGGCGGCATCCCCGCCAGCGGATCCGGTCCGCCGCCGTAGGGCCCGCCGCCGTACGGATCGTACGGGGGCGTTCCGCCCGGCCCACCGCCTCCGTACGGGGAACCGTAGGGCGACCCGGGCGGGGGGCTTCCTGGCGGCGGGGAACCGGGTGGCGGGGGGCCGGGAGGCGGGCCCTGCGGGGGTGGGCCTCCCGCGCCGCCGGGCGGCGGCGGCTTCTTGAGGAAGGGGTCGTCCTCGGGCCCCCCGGAGCCGGGCGGCGGGGGCGGGGGCTGATCGTTGCTCATGTGGGCAGTGCACCCCCGGCGCGGGGGCGCCGCAAAAGATGACCCGCCGTTCGGGGGACCCCGGGCGGGGCGTCCTGACGGCGGGTCATCCCGGTCGGGGCGGTCTGCCACGGGACGGATACCCGGGGAGCGGTCCCGGTCCGGGCGGCGCGACCGGGTGTCCGAGCCGGGCGCGCGGCCAGAGGTCTCGGCCGGGCGCCTCAGCCGGATGTCTCAGCCGGGCGGGCCCTGCCGGGCCTCTCAGCCGGGCGGGCCCAGCCGTGCCTGCTCGGCCAGGCGTCTCAGCGGCGGGTGACGAAGGTATGCGCGGCCTTGTCGTGCCAGCACTGGCGCCACGGCCGGTCGAAGAGGCACCAGAGCACATTGAGCACCCCCACCGCCAGCACCCCGAGCACCCCGTAGACCAGCCAGCGGCGCAGCGCGGCACCGAAGGACGGCGGGCCATGGGACTCGATGTCCACCACCGTGAGCCCGCAGAGCTTCTTGCCGAGGGTGCGGCCCCAGCGGGCGGTCGGCAGCGCCTCGTAGACCAGCCCGATCACCAGCAGCGCGGCGACGACGATCCCGAGATAGGTGACGGTGGTGGAGTCCAGCAGCCAGACCGTGACGGTCTGACCCGAATGGCGGGCGGCCTCGATCTTGTCGTCGACATGGCCGAGGGCCCGGGTGCCGACCGGTACGGCGACCGCGCCGACCAGCACCGCGAGCACGACGGTGTCCACGAACCGGGCGACCAGCCGCCGGCCGGGCGCGGCGGGCCGGGCGCTGGCCTGCGCCCGCGCGGCCTGGAGGAACGGGTCCTCGACCGGGGGCTTCCAGGGCACGACCGGCGGCTCCGCCTCCCCGTCGCCCCGCGCCAGCCGCTGGACCTGCTGCGGCCAGGACGCGGCCCCGCCGCCGGGCCCGGCGGTGAGGGGACCGATGTGCTGGGGCTGGGGCTGGGGATGCGGTGCGGACGGGTGCGGCGGGGCGGCGGACCCCTGCTGGGACGGGACCGCGTGCTGCGCCGGGGCGGCGGCCGTGGCCCGCGCGCCGGGCTGTGCGCCCGGCTGGGGTGATGGCTGACCCGGCGACGGCGCCGTGACACCCTGCCGCGCGGGCGGCGGCTGGTGCGGGGCCGTCGGCTGGGCCCCGGCGGCGGATCCGCTTGGCGCGGCGGGGTGCCGGGATCCCAGGGCCACCGTGCCGTCCACGGCAGGCTCCCCCGGCCGTGCGCTCGCGGCCGGATGCTCCACACCCCGCGCCGGGAGCCGGGGGTCCGGCGGTGTCTCCCGGGTCTCGGACCGGGTGCGGGGATCGGCGCCGCCCCAGGGCGAGGGCTCCTGGCCGAAGGCGGCCGGGTGTCCGGCCCCCGACCCCCACGCGGGTGCCGGTGACGGCGCCGCCGCCTGGTCGGCCGTGAGCGGCTCCTCATCGAGGAAGACGGGCCCGGTCTCCTCCACGGGCTCGGGCTGCGGGACGCGCGGCCCCATGAACACGGCGGGCGCGGTGGGCATCGGCTCCCCGGGCTGCGGAGCGGGCCTGCTGGTGCCGGGGACCCAGGCGGAGCCGTTCCAGTACCGGACGTATCCCGGGATGGACGGATCCGGATAGAAGCCGGGCGTAGGACTGCCGTCGCCGCTGAGCGGGGTTGGGGCGCTCATCACCGTGATCCCGTATCTCCTAGAGAGCCTCAGTGCAAGGCTCCACATCTATCAGACGGTCGGCCACAGCCGGGCCGCTCCGACGGTAACGACCACCCGGGGGTGTGGGTTGCGCCGGGACCCGCCGCCCGGGGGACACCCGTCCCGCGCCGACGCGCCCCTGACCCTCCGCGGGGCTCCCCCGTACGCGGGGACCGCCGACGTGACCGGCGTCACATGAATTGCGTGAAGTTCCCCCGGAAAGTCGCGTCATAGCCGCCGAGGGGCCCGCTCTCTCCGGGCGAGGGCCTGCCCCGGGCCCGTACCGCACCTGGAGAGATGAGGGCTCACATGCACTCGGTCGTCGAACGCGAAGTGGAACTGAACCTGGTCCTGTCGCCGGAACGAAGCGTGCCGGTCCCGGCGCGGCTGATCTACCGCACGGATGACCCGTTCGCCGTGCACATCACCTTCCACATCGGCTCGGACCACCCCGTGCGCTGGACCTTCGCCCGCGAACTGCTGATCGAGGGGGTCTTCCGCCCCTGCGGTCATGGCGATGTCCGCGTGTGGCCGACCAAGGTGGACGGCCGGAGCGTGGTGCTGATGGCGCTCAGCTCCCCGGACGGCGAGGCCCTGCTGGAGGCTCCGGCGCTGACCGTCTCCGCCTGGCTGGAGCGGACCCTGAGGATCGTCCCCCCGGGCACGGAGGCGGACCGGCTGCGCCTGGACGACGGGCTGACCGCGCTGCTGGCCCCGCACTCCGCCGAGGGCAGCCGGGGCACCCCCGGCTGCGGCTCAGGCCCGGAGGACTCCCCGGAGAACGATGGCTGAGACCCGGCGCGCCCCACGCCCCCGCCCCCGGGACGGCCCGGCCATGCCCGACGACGGCGCCCGTCACGGCCCGGGCCCGGTCCGGGCACCCCCTGCCCCGCCGGAGCCGGGGGCGGACACGGTCAGGGTCACCGCCCCCGGCGGCCGGGGCCGCCCGCCCGGTCCGGGACACACGCTCAGTCCAGGACATACGTATGGGTGATGAACTCCAGCGAATGCCCGTCCGGATCGTCGAGATAGACCCCGCGCCCGCCGTAGTTGTGGTTGATGCTCTGCGGTTCGGCGTGCATCGGGTCGGCCCAGTACGGCAGTTCACGCTCGACGATCCGGCCGAAGATCGCGTCGAACTCCTGCTCCGAGACCAGGAAGGCGAGGTGCTGGCAGGGGATATCGCCCTGGCTGTCGATGTAGTCGAGGGTGACACCGCCCGCGAGCGGCAGACTGGCGAAGGGGCCGAACTCCTTGGGCTCGGGCTCGCCGATCAGCTCGGCGAGGAAACGGGCTCCGGCGAAACGGTCGCTGCTCTGGACGACGGTGTGGTCGAGACGTGCGGGCATGGCTCCTCCTCGGGGCGCTCTCACTCTCTGCTCTGTGTCCCTCACGCTAGGAGCGGAGGTCGCCGCCCGACCATCGGCCGTGCGACCCCGGGCGACGGGTCCTTGGCCGTACACCCGGGGTCCGGCGCCGTCTGGGCCCGGAGCCCGAGTCGCGTTCCCGCCATACGGCCCTGTTCTGGCCATACGGCGGCGGGCCGGCGTACGGCCGTATGGCCGGCCCTACGACCGCCTGCCCGGATACGGCCACGGATATGGCCGTACGGACGCGAGCGGCCCGGCCGGTGACCGGACCGGTGACCCTGCCCGGGGCACCCCGCGGGGCGGGCCTCCCCAGCCCGACGGGAGTCGGCGTACCAGCGCGCGCCCACGGTCCGAGAGCGCGGCACGACAGCCCGTGCCCTCAGGTGCCTCAGGTGCCTCAGAACAGCTTTCCCGGATTGAGGATGTTCAAGGGATCAAAGGTGTGCTTGATCCCCTTCTGCAACTCTATTCCCACTGGGCCCAGTTCTCTCGCCAACCACTCCTTCTTCAGGGTTCCCACCCCATGCTCTCCGGTGATGGTGCCGCCCAGCTCCAGACCGAGCGCCATGATCGCGTCGAAGGACTCCAGGGCCCGGCGGGACTCGTCCGGATCCGTGTGGTCGAAACAGACGACGGGGTGGGTGTTGCCGTCGCCCGCGTGGGCGCAGACGCCGATGGTCAGGCCGAACCGCTCGGCGATGGCCGCCGTGCCGTCGAGCATCGCGCCCAGGCGGGAGCGCGGCACGCAGACATCGTCGATCATCGTCGCGGACGCAATCTTCTCCAGGGCGGTCAGCGACATCCGCCGGGCCTGGAGGAGGAGTTCGGACTCCGCGGGAGTGTCGGCGGGCACGACCTCCGTGGCGCCCGCCGCCCGGCAGATCTCCCCGACGGCGGCGAGGTCGGCCGCGGGGTCGGGGGTGTCGAAGGCCACCAGCACCAGGGCCTCGGTGGTCTCGGGCAGGCCCATGTTCCCCAGCGCGTTCACCGCGCGGACCGTGGTGCGGTCCATCAGCTCCAGCAGGGACGGGGTGTGACCGCGTTCCATGATCGCGCAGACGGCCTCGCAGGCAGCGGCGGCGGAGCCGAACTCCGCGCCGAGGACCAGCTGCGGCGGAGGCTTGGGCCGCAGCCCCAGGACCGCCTTGACCACGATGCCCAGACTGCCCTCGGACCCCACGAAGAGCCGGGTGAGGTCGTATCCGGCGACCCCCTTGGCGGTACGGCGGCCGGTGGAGAGCAGCCGGCCGTCGGCGAGGACGACCTCAAGGCCCAGCACGTACTCCGCGGTCACGCCGTACTTCACACAGCACAGCCCGCCCGAGGCGGTGCCGATGTTCCCGCCGATGGTGCAGGTCTCCCAGCTCGACGGGTCGGGCGGGTAGTACAGCCCGTGCTCCGCCACGGCCCGGGACAGGGCGGCGTTGACCACCCCCGGCTCCACCACGGCGATCCGGTCGACCGGGCTGATCTCCAGGATCCGGTCCATCCTGGTGAGGGAGAGGACCACACAGCCGTCCGAGGCGTTGGCCGCGCCGGAGAGCCCGGTGCGCGCGCCCTGCGGGACGACGGGGACCCGCAGCGCCGTGGCCGTGCGCATGACGTGCTGGACCTGCTCGACCGTGCGCGGCAGGACCACCACGGCGGGACTGCCCACCGCGCAGAAGCTGGCCATGTCCCGGGCGTACGAGACCATCACCTCGGGATCGGTGATCAGGGTCTCGGGCGGCAGACCGGCGCGGAGTCGCTCCAGAAGATCGTCCATGAGCCCAGCGTCGCACCCGGGGCCATCGGTGTGAACCCGCCCTCCACAGACGGCGCCCATTCTTCATATGGACTGCCCGGTGGCGCACAGTGAGCGCCATGGACAGCGAACACGGGGAGCCCGGGAAACACCTGCGGCACCGGGAGTACGCGAAGAACGCCGTGGTGGCCACCCTGGTCGCCGCGACGCTGGTCACCGGGGTGATCGTGCTCGCGCCCGGCTCAGGACCCGAGCCGCGCCGCACGGCGGGACCGGTCGCCCGCGCCCAGGCCGCCACGCTCTCCGGAGCGCCCGCCGCCGCCCCGGACCTCACCGCGCTCATCACCGACCGTGAACGCTGGCTGCGGAAGAACCCCGAGGACGAGGCGTCCTGGGCGGTCCTGGGAAACGCGTACGTCCAGCGCGGCACCTGGCAGCTGCTGCCGAAGGCGGAACACGCCCTGCGGCGCTCCCTGGAACTGCGCCCCGCCGCGCGCGGCAACAACGACGCCGTCATCGGCCTCGCGGCCCTCGCGAACGCGCGCCACGACCATGTGACGGCCCGCGCCTGGGCACAGCGGGCCCAGAAGCAGCGCCCCCGCCGCTGGACGGTCTACCCCGCCCTGATCGACGCCTACAGCGGGCTCGGCGACGAGAAGTCCGCGAGCGCCGCCTTCGACCGCCTCGGCACCCTCTACACCGGCCCCCGCGGCCGCGCCCTGGCCGCGCGCGTCTACCGCGACTTCGGCTGGCGCGAGGACGCGGCGGCGCAGGCGTACGACGCGGTGGCCGTCGCCCGGAGCCCGCAGGAGCGCTCCGCCGCGCTCCACACCCTCGGTGATCTCTCCTGGGAACGCGGCGACCTCCAGGAGGCCCTCACCAGCTACGACAACGCGCTCCGGCTCACCCCGGGCGCCCATGGGCCGCTCGCCTCCCGCGCCCGGGTCCGCGCGGCCCTCGGACACGCCGAGCCCGCCCTGCGCGACTACCGCGCCGCCCTCGCCGCCCACCCCGCGCCGGAGTACGCCGCCGAGGCCGGGGAGCTGTACACCGCACTCGGCCGCACCACGGAGGCCGGCGCGCTGCGCGACGCGCTGCGGGCCACCCTGGACCAGGCCGCCGCCCACGGCGTCAACGTCGCACTGCCACTGGCCCGCTGGGAGACCGCCCATGGCTCGGCCACCTCGGCCGTCGACCGGCTGCGCGGCCAATGGCAGCGCGGCCACCGGGGCGCACCGCTCGCCGACGCCCTCGCCTGGGCCCTCTTCCGGGCCGGGCGCCCCGAGGACGCGCTCCCCTACGCCCGGATCGCGGAGAAGGCCCAGCGCACCCCGATGAACTCCTACCACCTCGGCGAGATCGAACGCGCCCTGGGCCAGTACGGCGCCGCCCGCCGCCACCTCACCCAGGCGCTGCGCATCAACCCCCACTTCTCCCCGCGGTGGGCCCCGGCCGCGCGCGAGTCGCTGGGGAGGCTGGGCGAGCCCCCGATGGGGCGATGGGCGCGGGTGCTGCGCTGAGGCATGTCCGCCACCCTGGTGACGCGTTCCCCGGGGGTGCCGGGCCAGCCCGCCCCGTGACGGGGACGGAACGGCCATCACCACGCGCTATCACGGCGTGACACGGGCCGTACGTGCCTCCTGGAGGCAGCGGCGTATACGCGTACGGCCCGCCTCCCTCATACACGTATCCGTACCGGAGAGCGGGCCAGGACAGCCATCGGGGACGACGGAAAGGCCGTCCGGCGGACGGGCCCGGCGGACGGCCTGCGGATCCTCCTCGGACAGTCCGCCCGAGGAGGATCCGGGACTACTTCTTCGGCGCGGCGTCCGCGACCGGCTCGGCGGCGGCGCCGTCGTCGAAGCGGACGCGCTCCATGTGCCGGTTCATCGACTTCATCAGGAACCAGACCCCCACGGCCAGCGCCGCGAAGACGAGAAAGCCCAGGACACCGGGGGTGACCTTGTTCTCGTCCAGCTCCTTGGCGAGGGTGGCCGCGTGCGTCATTGCGAGGTTTGCGCTTGCGCTCATATCAGGCATTGTCGCGGATGCCCGCGAAGAGGTCGTCCTCGGGGAGGGAGGTATCGACGAGGGACTTCGCCAGCTCGTACTCCTCGGTGGGCCAGACCTCCTTCTGGATCTCCATCGGAACGTGGAACCAGCCGCCGTCCGGGTCGATCTGCGTGGCGTGCGCGATCAGCGCCTTGTCCCGGACCTCGAAGAAGTCGGCGCAGGGAACGTAGGTGGTCAGGGTGCGCTCGGCCCGCTCGAAGGTCTTCCAGCGCTCCAGCCACTCCCCGTAGGGCGACTCCAGACCGCGTTCCAGGAGCGCCTCGTGGAGGGCGACGGTACGGGGACGGTTGAAGCCCTGGTTGTAGTAGAGCTTCTGCGGCTGGTAGACGGGCCCGAACACGGACTCCGGGAAACGCTCGGCGTCGGCCGCGCCCTCGAAGGCCACCATCGTGATCGTGTGGGTCATGATGTGGTCGGGGTGCGGGTAGCCACCGTTCTCGTCGTACGTGGTGATCACCTGCGGCCGGAAGGAGCGGATGGAGCGCACCAGGCGGCCCGCGGCCTTCTCCACGTCCTCCAGCGCGAAGCAGCCGTCGGGCAGCGGGGGCAGCGGATCGCCCTCCGGCAGCCCGGAGTCCACGAATCCCAGCCACTCCTGCTGGACGCCGAGGATCTCGCGGGCCTCGTCCATCTCCTTGCGACGGACCTCGTGGATGTGCTCCTCGATATAGGCGTCGCCCTGGAGCTTGGGGTTGAGGATGGAGCCGCGCTCGCCTCCCGTGCAGGTCACGACCAGCACGTCCACCCCCTCGGACACATACTTGGCCATCGTGGCCGCGCCCTTGCTCGACTCGTCGTCGGGGTGGGCGTGCACGGCCATCAGTCGAAGCTGCTCAGTCAAGACTCGATCCTCGTGGTTCGTCGCGAATGGTCGGGTGCCGTCGTGCGCCACTCCCCGTGAGTCAGCGTCCGGGGTGGCGCTCGTGAGCCGGAGGGAGGCTTCTATAGTGACCGAATCGGGGGACTGAAAATTCCGGAGTCTCCCAGTGCCTGGAGGAATGACCATGAGCGCGGCGGGCGAGCAGATGGCCGAGACCCGTTACGGGCGCTCGGCGGAGCGGCGCACCGACCGCAGGCTGATGATCCTGGGTGGCGTGCTGGGCGCCGGTTTCCTGGCGATGGTGGGCTGGTTCGGCTACGACTACATCGCCGGGGAGAAGATCAGCGCCGAGGTGATCAAGTTCGATGTGGCCTCGGCGTCCGAGGTCCAGATCCATCTGGAGATCCGCAAGGGCGCCGACACCACCGGCACCTGCACGGTCCGCTCGCGTTCGGAGGACGGGGCCGAGGTCGGCCGGGTCGACGTCCCCGTGACGGCGACCAGCGACACGCGCGTGGACACGGTGGCGAGCATCAGGACCACCAAGCAGGGCACCACCGCCGAGCTGGTGCAGTGCACCGCGAAGTGAGCACCGCTCTCCCCGGGTGATCCCTCACCCTCGGTGACCGCACCTCCAAGGTGACGCGGACGACTCTCCGTGACCCCGCCACCGCCCCCGGTCCGGTTCTTCCCACCCCCGCTGTCAGCCCCGCCCTGGACTTTCGCTCCTGACCTGCGCTGACGGTTTTCTGATGGCTTTTGTCCTCCCCCTTCCGCCGCGAAATTGTTAGGCTCGTGGTTTCGCCCACCCAGGATGGAACATCCTTCTGGGTAGGGCGATGCTTTGTATTCCCAGTACCTACGAGGAGCACCTGTGACCCAGACCAGCGAGAACGTCACCTGGCTCACCCAGGAGGCGTACAACCAGCTCAAGGCCGAGCTGGAGTACCTGTCTGGTCCCGCGCGCATCGAGATCGCCAAGAAGATCGAGGCGGCGCGCGAGGAGGGCGACCTGCGCGAGAACGGCGGGTACCACGCGGCCAAGGAGGAGCAGGGCAAGCAGGAGCTCCGGGTCCGCCAGCTCACCCAGCTCCTGGACACCGCCAAGGTCGGTGAGGCCCCCGCCGACGACGGCGTCGTGGAGCCCGGCATGGTCGTGACGATCGCCTTCGACGGCGACGAGGACGACACCCTGACCTTCCTGATGGCCTCGCGCGAGTACGCCAGCTCGGACATCGAGACCTACTCCCCGCAGTCCCCCCTGGGGACGGGCGTGAACGGCAAGAAGGTCGGCGACACGGCGGAGTACGAGCTCCCCAACGGCAAGATGGCCTCGGTCAAGATCCTCGCGGCCAAGCCCTACGGCGGCTGACCCCGCCACGCACCGCCCCGCGACGGGCCCCGGAGAGGCTGCGAGCCTCCCGGGGCCTTTCGCGTGTCCTGGGCGTGTGCCACGGCGCCGGACGCGACCCCGAGGGCGCGGTCTCGGTGGGGGCGCCTTCCCCGGCGGGGCACGACCGCCACAGCGGCACCCGTACGCCGCTCCCGACGGTGCCGGAACCCGGCCCCCTGGACACGACGGAGCCCGCCCCCTCGCCGGGGACGGGCTCGTCATGAGCGGATGGCCGGAGGTCAGCCGGCCGCCTTGCGGTACTTGCGGACCGCGAGGGTGCGGAAGACGACCAGGATGAGCACGGACCACAGGATCGAGGCCAGGACCGGGTTCTGCATCGGCCAGGCGTCGGAGGCCTGGAAGCCCGGCGGGAGGTTGCCGAAGAGTTCGCGGCAGGCCTGGACCGTGGCGCTGAAGGGGTTCCACTCGGCGATGTGCTGGAGGAAGGACGGCATCTGGTTGGCGTCCACGAAGGCGTTCGAGATGAACGTCAGCGGGAAGAGCCAGATCAGCCCGCCGGAGGTGGCGGCCTCCGGGGTGCGCACCGACAGGCCGATCAGCGCGCCGATCCAGGAGAAGGCGTAGCCGAGCAGGAGCAGCAGCAGGAAGCCGAGCAGGACCTTGCCGATGTTCTCGTGGACGCGCCAGCCGACCAGGAGGGCGACTCCGGCGAGGACGACCAGGGTGAGGGCCGTCTGGACCAGGTCGGCCAGGGTGCGGCCGGTGAGGACCGCGCCGCGCGCCATGGGCAGCGAGCGGAAGCGGTCGATCAGGCCCTTGTGCATGTCGTCGGCGATGCCCGCGCCCGCGCCCGCGGTGGCGAAGGTGACGGTCTGGGCGAAGATGCCCGCCATCAGGAACTCGCGGTACGCGTCGGGCGAGGTGGAGCCGCCGACCTGGATCGAGCCGCCGAACACATAGGTGAACAGCACCACGAACATGATCGGCTGGATCAGACCGAAGATCACCATCTCCGGGATCCGGCTCATGCGGATCAGATTGCGGCGGGCCACGACCAGGGAGTCGTTCACCGACTGCGCGATACCTCCGCGCGGCTTGGGCGCCGCGAGCTTCGCGGCTTCGGTCGTGGTGGTCACTGGGCGTTCTCCTCACGGGACGTACGGCCGTCGGCGTCGCCCTTGGCGGCGCTCTCCTCGGCGCCGGGCTCGGCCGCGTGCCCGGTGAGCGAGATGAAGACGTCGTCCAGGGTCGGACGGCGCAGGCCGATGTCGTCGATCTCCACGCCCCGGGTGTCCAGCTCGCGGATGACCTCGGCGAGCAGCTTGGCGCCGCCCGTGACCGGCACGGTCAGCTTGCGGGTGTGGTCGGCCACGGCGACCTCGCCCTTGCCCAGGCTCAGGAGGACCTCCCGGGCCGGGGCTATCTGGTCGCGCTCGTGCACGACGACCTCGACCCGCTCGCCCCCGGTGCGCGCCTTGAGCTGGTCGGCGGTGCCCCGGGCGATGACCTTCCCGTGGTCGACGACGCAGATGGTGTCGGCGAGGTGGTCGGCCTCCTCCAGGTACTGCGTGGTGAGCAGCAGCGTGGTGCCGCCGCGGACCAGTTCCTGGATGACCTCCCAGAGCGCCTGGCGGTTTCTCGGGTCGAGGCCGGTCGTCGGCTCGTCCATGAACATCACGGGCGGCGAGACGACGAGCGCGGCGGCGAGGTCGAGACGGCGGCGCATACCGCCGGAGTAGGTCTTCGCGGGACGGTCGGCGGCGTCCGCGAGGTTGAACCGCTCCAGCAGCTCGGCCGCGCGGGCCTTCGCCGCACGGGAGGACATCTGGTAGAGCTGCCCGACCATCTGGAGGTTCTCGCGGCCGGTCAGATACTCGTCCACCGCCGCGAACTGGCCGGAGAGCCCGATCGAGCGGCGCACCTCGTTGGGCTGCTTGAGGACGTCGATCCCGGCGACACGGGCCGTGCCGCTGTCGGGCTGGAGCAGGGTGGTCAGCACACGGACCGTGGTGGTCTTGCCGGCGCCGTTCGGTCCGAGAAGGCCCAGCACGGTGCCTTCGGGTACGTCGAGATCGACGCCGTCCAGTGCCCTGACGTCGCCGAAGGTCTTGACCAGACCTTCGGCGTATATGGCGCCTGGCATAGATGTCTCCCATGGTGGCGGGTCTGGTGGTCGGCTCGCACACCGGGCCGCGTATGGACAGCCTGTGCGAAGTGACCAGGTTTGCAGGTTTTAAAGGCTTTTTCCAAGCCTTGTGCCTTTTCCCCCGGCGGTCGGTGATCCTTCCCACCCGACAGAGCTGCCAGGGGCCGGAGTTGGGACGCGGGAGCGCCAGCGACGCCACAAGGTAACGCGATACATCGCGATACTCAAGGGGTTATACGGGAGTGTCATGAGGCGTCCGCGCGGCCGGGGCGCACCCCCCTCCCCCCCAAAAAACGCCCAGCCCACCCGCGCACACCACGACCCCGGCACACGACGGGGCCCCTGGAGGCGCGCCATGTCCACACGCCTCCAGGGGCCCCGTCCGCCGTCCGGGAGCTCCGCTCAGCCCATGCCCATGACCGTGTAACCCTCCGCCCGCAGTACCGCGGCGACCTCGTCGCAGTGCTCCGGGCCCTTGGTCTCCAGCCGCAGCTCGACCTCCACCTCCGTGAGCCCGAGACGGGGGTCGGTCCGTACGTGACTCACGTCCAGGACGTTAGCGTCGGCCACTGACAACGCCCCCAGGAGCGCGGCCAGCGCCCCGGGGCGGTCCGTCAGCCGCAGCCTCAGCGACAGATAGCGACCGGCGGCGGCCATCCCGTGGCGCAGGATGCGCTGCATCAGCAGCGGGTCCACATTGCCGCCGGACAGCACGGCGACCACGGGCCCCTCGAAGGCACGCGGATCGCTCAGCAGCGCCGCCACCGGAGCCGCCCCGGCGGGCTCGACGACCAGCTTCGCCCGCTCCAGACAGAGCAGCAGCGCGCTGGAGAGCGCGTCCTCGGAGACCGTACGGACGCCGTCGAGGAGATCGCCAATGATTTTGAACGGCACATCGCCGGGGCGGCCCACCCTGATGCCGTCCGCCATCGTCACCGGGGACCCCAGCGAGACCGGGCGCCCGGCCGCCAGCGAGGGCGGATACGCCGCCGCGCCCTCCGCCTGCACGCCGATCACCCGCACATCGGGGCGGACCGCCTTCACCGCGACCGCGATCCCGGCGGCCAGCCCGCCGCCGCCCACCCCGACCAGGATCGTGCGCACCTCGGGGCACTGCTCCAGGATCTCCAGCCCCACGGTCCACTGCCCCGCGATGACATCCGGGTGGTCAAAGGGATGGATGAGGATCGCGCCGGTCTCCCGGGCGTACTGCTCCGCCGCGTCCAGGGTCTCCTCGATCACCTGGCCGTGCAGTCGTACGTCAGCGCCGTACTCGCGGGTCGCCGCGACCTTGGGCAGCGGCGCACCCACCGGCATGAACACCGTGGAGCGCACCCCCAGCAGCGAGGAGGCGAGCGCGACACCCTGGGCGTGGTTACCCGCCGAAGCGGCCACCACACCGAGCGCGCGCTCCTCCGGACGCAGCCCCGCGATCCGCACATAGGCGCCGCGCAGCTTGAAGGACCCCGTGCGCTGGAGGTTCTCGCACTTCAGCTGGACCGGGGCACCCACCAGGCCGGAAAGGTACCTGCTGCCCTCCATCGCGGTGACCCGGGCGACGCCCGAGAGCATCTTCTGCGCTCCCCGCACATCGTCGAGGATCACCGGCCGGAAACTGTCGGGCGTACGGAAGCTCATACGGTCAAGTCTCGCAGCCCCGCACGGGCCGCGACCTTCCCCGGGTCACCGCCCGACCTCGGGCCCGCTGGAGCCGTGAACCGCTTTCCCAACGGTTTTCACAACCTGGTCCGGACCGCGTCATCGCCGCGTACTCTTGCCCCCACCAATCGACCACCGCACGAGAGAGCCTTCCTGGCCATGCCCACTTCTCAGGACATGACGACTCATCTCGACCCCGGCCTCCTGGACGCCTTGCAACACCAAGTCGCGCTGTTCGCCCGCCGCGCGGAGCAGACCCGGCTCGGCGGGGTCGGCCAGGTCCGCAACTCCATGGACCGCGCCGCCTACCTGTTGCTCAACCGACTGGACCAGGAGGGCCCCATGGGCGTGAAAGCGCTTGCCGCGGGGATGGGCATCGACTCGTCGACCGTCACCCGGCAGGTGGCACCCCTCGTCGACACGGGTCTCGTCAAGCGCACCTCGCACCCCGAGGACGGCCGCGCCGTCGTCCTCCAGCTCTCCCCGCGCGGACAGGCCCGCCTCGAAGAGGTCCGCAGCTCGCGCCGGGAGCTGATGGCGAAGGTGACGGAGGACTGGACGGAGGACGAGCGCGAGTCCTTCTGCACCCTGCTCACCCGCTTCAACACCGCGCTCTCCGCGCGCCAGTTGGGCCTGCCGGGCCTCGGCGAGGAGGTGCCGCCCAGACCGTCCTAGCTCCGCGTCTCCCTCGACCCCGCGCTTGATCCGCCCGCTCCCCGGGCCCGGAGAACGCGTCTCCCAAGAGTCGCGTCTCCACCTCCGTACGGACGCCGCACAGCGATCCGTACGACCAGGGAAGCGGATACGAAAAGGAGACGGGCGCCGCGAAGGCCACGAGACCCTGGTCCGCCGACAACCCGGGTCCCCCGTAACCACGCGGCGCCGACCTCTTGACCCACACCGCGCGACTGCCTCTATATGAGGACGTGAGCGAGCGGAGGCCAGGAGAACGACACCGCCGTGCCCGTGAGTTCGAGGAGTTCGTCGCGGGCGCGGCCGGACGGCTGCTGCATGCCGCGACCCTGCTGACCGGCGAGCCCCCGGCCGCCAACCCCGCGGCGCGCGCCCTGGTGACGGATTCCCTGGCGCACACCTACGCCGCATGGGACCGGCCGCGCGGCGGGGACCCCTATGACCACGCCCGCCGGGAGCTGGCCCTGCGCTTCCTGCGCGCCGCCCGGCGCCACCGCCGCGACCGGGGCGGCCTGCTCGGGCGGCTCACCCCCCGTGAACGCCTGGTGCTGGTGCTCCGGCTGTCCGAGGGCGTCGCCGAGGAGCAGACCGGCGCCCTGCTGGATCTGCGGACCGAGCGGGTCCGGGACATCTGCGGACGGGCGGTGGCCACCCTGTGCCCGCCGCTGCCCCCTCTGCCGGAGGCCGGGACAGCCACGGAGTCCAGGACGGTCCCGGAGGCCACCGCGGCACCCTGGGCCATATCCACCACGGCGGCATCATGAGCCAGTCCGCCCGCCGGGAGGCCATCGTCCGCGGGCTCCTCTCAGCCGCAGGTCCCGCCCCCGTCCCCGGCGATCTGGTGGCACGTGCCACCGAGCGCGGGACCGCGGTGCTGCGGCGGCGGCGCGCCCTGCGGCGGACGGGGTGGGCGCTGCTGGTGCTGGCGGTGTTCGCGTTCGGCCTGTGGGCGGCGGCCGAGCACCCCTGGGAAGCGCTTCCCGCGCGGAGTACGCCCTCATGGGAGGGCTGGTAAGCGCTTCCATGAGGGCGCGGTGAGCCGCCCGGGGTGCTCCGGCGCGACATCCAGGGGGCACCGGGCCGCGTTCTATGCTGGAAAGAACCGGCATAAAGAACATCAATGCGGCACTGAGGAGGTCATCATGACCAGAAAGATCGCCGACTGCCGCCGGTTCCCGAGCGAGACGAACTGCACCCTGACCATCTCCGGCGAGGAGGACGAGGTGGTGCGGGCCGCGACCGAGCACGCGGTGTCCGTGCACAGCCACGCGGACACGCCCGAACTGCGCGAACAGATCCGCGCTTCCCTGGAGGACGAGAAGGTCCCCGCCTGATCTCACGGCCACCGGCACCCGCCCCCGGAACGGCGGCGGGCCCGGGAGAGACGCCCCGGGCACGGTCGCGCGCCACCCCGCCGGAACAGCACACGCCCACGGCCTGCCCGGCGAAACGCACCCAGGGAAGCGCGCGTCGGCGCGGCACGCACCAGGGACGCGCGCCGGCCGACGCAGGCCAGCCGACACGCGCCGGGGAACGCGCGCCACGGGACGCGCGCCAGAGGGCGCGCGCCGGTGAAGACGTCTCAGAGGAGACGCGTCAGACGGCGAGGGCCTGCTGGAGATCGGCCAGGAGGTCGTCCACCGCCTCGATACCGACGGAGAGCCGGACCAGATCACCGGGGACCTCCAGCGCGGAGCCCGCCACCGAGGCGTGCGTCATCCGCCCCGGGTGCTCGATCAGCGACTCGACCCCGCCGAGGGACTCACCGAGGGTGAAGAGCCGGGCACGGTCGCAGACGGCGACGGCCGCCTCCTCGCCGCCCTCCACCCGGAAGGAGACCATCCCGCCGAAGGACCTCATCTGCTTGGCGGCGATCTCATGACCGGGGTGGTCGGGCAGCCCGGGGTAGAGCACCTGGGTCACCCGGGGGTGCCGGGTGAGCATCTCCGCCACCTGGGCGGCGTTCTCGCTGTGGCGGTCCATCCGTACCGGCAGCGTCTTGATCCCGCGCAGCACCAGCCAGGAGTCGAAGGGGCCGGCGACGGCTCCCATCGCGTTCTGGTGGTACGCCAGTTCCTCGCCGACCGACGCGTCGGCCGCGACCAGGGCGCCGCCGACGACGTCCGAGTGCCCGCCCATGTACTTGGTGAGGGAGTGCACGACGATGTCCGCGCCCAGGGCGATCGGCTGCTGGAGGTACGGGCTGGCGAAGGTGTTGTCGACGACCAGCCGGGCCCCCGCACCACGGGCGATGTCGGCCATCGCGGCGATGTCGGTGATCCCGAGCAGCGGGTTCGAGGGGGTCTCGACCCAGATCAGCCGGGTCTTCGGGGTGAGGGCGGCCCGGACCGCGACCGGGTCGGAGGTGTCGGCGACCGACCAGCTCACACCCCAGCGGGCGACGACCTTCGCGAAGAGACGGAAGGTCCCGCCGTAGGCGTCGTTGGGGATCACGACATGGTCGCCGGGCTCCAGGAGCGCCCTGAGCAGGCAGTCCTCCGCCGCGAGCCCCGACGCGAACGCCAGCCCGCGCCGCCCGCCCTCCAGTGCCGCGAGGTTCTGCTCCAGGGCGGTCCGGGTGGGGTTGGCGCTGCGGCTGTACTCGTAACCACCGCGCAGACCGCCGACGCCGTCCTGCTTGTAGGTGGAGACCTGGTAGATGGGCGGGACGACGGCGCCGGTCAGCGGGTCGGCCGTGTTGCCCGCGTGGATCGCGAGAGTTTCGAGGCTCTCGTAGGAGTGCTGGTCGCTCATGAGGCCGAGGGTAGCCCGGGAGTGACGGGCACCGGACGTGACGGCTGGGGTGGGAAGGGTGTGTACGCCGGGGTGCCCCGAGCGTGCGCCGCATGCGGAGGAAGTGAGTCCGTATGCGGACGCGGACGGGGCCCGTGAGCGGGCGCCGGGGCCGGGAGCAGAGCGAGTGGGCCGCGCACGACGGCCCGGCGACCGCCCGGCCTCGTCCCGGCCACCCGGGAAGGACCCCCGCGGTCGAGGTCCCGCCCGGCGGGACCGGCACGGGGAAGGGGGGCCGGTCGGCCGGAAGGTCGTCCGAAAGGTGACCCTGATGCGCCCAGACCCCCTCCCCGCACGCCTCCCGAGCACCCGCCGGTGCACCGCCCCGGGCGGGCGCGCGATGCCGTCGCGATACGGGAGGGACACAGGTCCGGATACGGCGCCCCCTCCCCGTACCGGACCGTCCCGGCACCTCCCCCGGCCCCTCCCCGTCGCCGAACGAACGAGGCGAGCCAGGCGAACGAGAGGCACGAGAGGCACGAGGCCATCCGCGTCCGGCACCCACGCGGCCCCGGCCAGCGCGCGTCAGCCCCTCCCGACCACCCCGGCGACGGCCTTCCCGGCCTGGTACCGGGGCGCGGCGGCGGGCCACGCGCCAGGCCGTGGCCGGTACCGGGAGCGGTCCGGGACAATGGTCGGCATGGAGATTCTCTGGTTCCTGATCGCGATGGCGATGCTCTTCGCGATCATCGGCCCGTATGTGATGCGGCGGCGCGGCGGAGGCGGCGGCATCCGTCTGGCGGCGCCCGGCTCACCCGACGCCGCCGACCCCGATGTCTACGGCTTCCTCCGCCAGGAGGAACAGGACATCCGGCTGCCCGGCCCCGATCAGGATCTCCTCGACGTCCTGGATCTGGTCCAGCGGACCCAGGACTGGCGGGCGGCCGCCCAGCTGCTCGCGGGGACCCCGAAGGAGGGCGAGGTCCGCTGGCAGCGGGTGCAGGCGTTCGCGGGCGCGGCCTCGCTGGAGCTGGCGCAGCGCCCCGGCGCGGGCGGCGCGTGGCTGCGGAACTGGCGCTCCGAGGCCCCCAAGGACGCGGGCGCCGCGCAGGTGCACGCGGAGTTCCTGGTCCAGCAGGCGTGGCGCTCGTCCGCCGTGGGCTCGGACGACTTCCGGATCATCCTGGAGGAGGCCCGCTCGGTCTGCGCCGAGGCGGGGCTGCTCGCCCCGGGCGACCCGGTCCCCTCGATCATCGAGCTGGCCGTGGCGCGCGGCCTCGGCTATCCGCACGACCAGTTCGACCAGCTCTGGGCCAAGGTCATCGACCGCGCCCCGGAGCACATGGGCGCCCATCTGGCGGCCCTGCACTACTGGTGCGAGAAGTGGCACGGCAGCCGCCAGGAGGCGGACCACTTCGCGACCACGGCGGCGGCCCGCGCCCCGCGCGGCTCCCTGCTCTCGGCCCTTCCGCTGTTCGCGGTGTACGAACACCTCCCCGACATCGTGATGGTCCGCGACTTCTACCGGACGGAGGTGGTCGGCAAGGCGGTCGAGGGCGCCCTCTACGCGGTCCACTCGGCCCGCCCGGACGACCCGATGCTGGCCCATGTCCGGCATCTGCTGGTGCTCTTCCTGGTCCGCTCGGAGCGCTGGGCGGAGGCGATGCACCAGCTGGTGCGGATCGACGGCCATGTGGGCGCGCTGCCGTGGACCCACAGCGAGGACCCGGCGGCGGAGTACACCGTCTACCGCAACCTGGCGGTCGCGGGCTACGAGGCGAACGGCGGCAGCCCGGCGACGCTGAGCCGCTAGGGAGTGTCTTCAAAGTAGCGTCGTCCGCCCGGAGGGCGGGTCTGGCGGGGTCTGGTGCGTGCGATCGCAAGGCGGAGGAAGGAGTCAATGCGGAGCATTGGCGACCGACGACAACGCGGCGAGCGTGCGTGCCAGGGCACGGCGGACAGACGGGACTTTGAAGACACGACCTAGCGCGGCGACCGGCGCGGTTCACCGGCCCGCGACGCCCGGACAGGCCCCCTAACCCAGGGTGCGGGCGCGTTCGAGTACCTCGGCCGGGGCCTTGGCCACCGAGCCGGTGTCGAACGGCGGCTGCGGGTCGTACTCGGTGTAGAGCTGGATGGCCTGGGCGGTCACCTCGTCGGTGAGGAGGGCGGCCAGGCGTAGGGCCATGTCGATACCGGAGGAGACTCCGGCCGAGGTGATCACCCGGTCCTGCCGGACCACCCGCTCGGCGGTGTAGACGGCGCCGTACGACTCCAGTTCGGCAGCCGCGTCCCAGTGGGTGGTGGCGGTGAGACCGTCCAGCAGCCCGGCGGCGCCGAGCACCAGGGACCCCGTACAGACCGAGGTGGTGAAGCGGGTGCCCGCGTGCATCCTGCGTACCCAGTCGAGGAAGGCGGGGTCGGCCGACATCGCCAGGAAGCTGCCGCCGCCGGGTATCAACAGGACGTCGCAGTGTTCCACCTCGGCGTACCCGGTCGGGACGTGCACCGGCAGGGAGCCCAGCACGTCCCGTACCAGGCCCGGTTCTGCGGTGACGAACCGTACGGTGGCGCCGGGTACGTAGGCGAGGATCTCGTACGGCCCGATCGCGTCGAGCGGCTCGAAGTCGTCGAAGAGCGGAATCACGATGTCCATCGCCGCAGCCTAAGGGCTGTCCCGTCAGGGATGACGGGACAGCCCTCGGTCAGCGGATCGGCGAACGCTCCCGGTCCCAGCCCTCGACTCTCTCCTCGGCCGTGCCCGCCGCCGTCTCCGGGCAGGAGCGCCGTCCCGGGCGGAACCGTACGGGCGCCAGGCGGGACCGTACGGGCGCCAGGCGGGACCGTACGGGCGCCGGGCGGGACCGCGGAAACACCGGCCCGGCACGCTCCGGAGCCGTCCGCTCACCCGGCGCCCGCGACGGGAGCGGCCGTCCGGGAATGCCCCCGACCCCCCGCGCGTTGTTCCAGAGGCCGGCCAGACCAAGGAGCCCCGCACATGTTCCTCTCCCGTCGCACCCCTCAGCTCCCCACCCCGGAGGAGGCCCTGAAGGGCCGCCCGGAGCCCGCGTTCGAGGTACCCAGCCAGCACACCGTGCTCGGCACCCCGCTGCTCGGCCCCTACCCCCAGGGCCTGGAGACGGCGGATTTCGGCCTCGGCTGTTTCTGGGGCGCCGAGCGTAAGTTCTGGCAGCTCCCGGGCGTGTGGACCACACTCGTCGGCTACCAGGGCGGCACCACCCCGAACCCCACCTACGAGGAGACCTGCTCGGGTCTGACGGGCCACACCGAGGTGGTCCGGGTGGTCTACGACCCCTCGGTCGTCTCGTACGAGCGGTTGCTGAAGGTCTTCTGGGAGGCCCACGACCCCACCCAGGGCTTCCGCCAGGGCAATGACGTGGGCACCCAGTACCGCTCGGCGGTCTTCACCCACTCCCCGGAGCAGACGGCGACGGCCAGGGCCTCCCGCGAGGCGTACCAGCGCGTTCTGACGGGCTCCGGCTACGGCCAGATCACCACGGAGGTCGTCCCGGCGGACGACCGCCCGTTCTACCCGGCCGAGGGCTACCACCAGCAGTACCTCGACAAGAACCCGGCCGGTTACTGCGGCATCGGCGGTACCGGGGTGTCCTGCCCCATCGGGGTCGCCCAGGCCGACGACCGCGCCTGAGCCGCCCTTTCCGTAAACGCTTCCGGAAACGCCCAGGAGCCGCGCGCGCCGGGGCGTTTTCGCTGTTCCCCTCCGTACGGTCGTGTCACCGGCCCGGGGCGGTGCGGCGAGGGGCCCGCCCCCGTACCGTCCGTACCGCCGCCCGGTGACGCCCGCCTTTACGCCGCAACGCCCCCTATTAGTGTGTGACCGTGGCGATCAGCAGTCAGCGGACAGAAGAGATACTCCGGAACAAGAGGAAAGAGCAGGACAAGCGGGACACCTCACCTCCCTGGTGGCGTGTCCCGCTCGTCGCGACCGGGGTCGTCGTGCCGCTGTACGCGCTGTGGGCGGGGTGGCTGGCGACCGGGGGCGGGGATCTCGCGGCACAGTTCGCGTGGACGGGCTTCGTGGAGCGCCACCCCGGGTCCGCGTACAACCTCTCCTGGTACGGGGGCGCGCACACCGCCAACTACAGCGTGCTCGCGCCCCCGCTGATGGCCGCGTTCGGGGTGCGCGCGGTGAGTGTCGCCGCCGGTCTCGCGGGGACCTGGCTGCTCGCCGTGGTGTTCGTACGGAGCGGGGTGCGGTGGCCGGTGTGGCCCGCGCTGGTGGGGGCCGGGGCGCTCTGGGCCAATGTGGCCTCCGGGCGGACGACGTTCGCCCTCGGGGTGGCGATCGGACTGCTGGCGCTGGTCTTCTGGCGCCGGACCGCCGTCGCGGCGGTGTGCGCGGCGCTCGCGACGCTGGCCAGCCCGGTGGCGGGGCTCTTCCTCGTGGTGGTCGCGGCGGCCGCGCTGCTGGAGCGGCGCTGGCGGGACGCCCTGGCACTGGTGGTGCCCCCGGCACTGGTGGTGGGGGTGACGACGGTGCTCTTCCCGTTCGACGGAGAGATGCCGATGCCCTCGGGGAAGCTGTGGCTGCCGCTGCTGGTCTCGGGGACCCTCGCCCTCGCCGCGCCGCCCGCCTGGCGGCTGGTCCGCTTCGGCGCGGCCGTGTACGGCGTCGGTGTCGTCCTGACGTACGTCATCCCCACCCCGATCGGGACGAACGTGGAGCGCCTGGCCGGGCTCGTCGGCCCCTCGGTCCTGGTCGCCGCCGTGCTGACGGGTGGCGCGGTCACCCTGCTGCGGCGGGGGCTGCGCTGTGCGCTCGCCGTCGTCCTCGTCGTCAATGTCCACTGGGTGGCCGACAAGACCGAGGACGACCTCGCGGTCTCCACCTCCGTTCCGTCGTGGGCCTACTCCACCGACGGTGTCATCGCGGAGCTGCTCCGGCTGGGCGCCGACCGCACCCGGGTGGAGGTCGTCCCGGCGCGCAACCACCGTGAGGCCGACCTCATCGCCCAAGAGGTGAACACGGCACGCGGCTGGAACCGTCAGCTCGACGTCGAGCGCGGACGGCTCTTCTACGACGGCTCCCTGGACGAGCGGACCTACCGCGCCTGGCTGAACCGTTTCGGCGTGGGCTTCGTGGTGCTGCACCACGGCCGCCCCGACGGTCCCGCCGAGGGCGAGGCCGCGATCGTCCGCTCCGAACCCTCCTATCTGGAGCGGGTCTGGCGCGATGACGACTGGACGATCTACCGGGTCCAGAACGCCACCCCCCTGGTCTCCCCGCCCGCGACGGTGGTCCGCGGCGACGCCGCACGGCTGGTGGTACGGATGCCCTCGGCCGGATCGGTGACGGTACGGGTGGCGTACTCGCCCTGGCTCCGCGCGGAGGGCGCCTGTCTGAGCGAGGACGGCGAGTGGACCCGGCTGACGGTGCAGCGGGCGGGCGAGTACACCCTGGACTCGCCCTACCGGGTGCCCTGGGGGAAGTGGGGCCAGAAGGGCTGCTGAGCCCATCCCGGACCCCAGCGATCAGCGGCCATCGGC
>NZ_JBHVHF010000048.1:13030-35181 GCF_042800315.1 Streptomyces sp. NPDC057638 | reverse complement strand
GTCTCGTACCGTTCGTCTGTTCTTTCTGGATCCTCAGAGATCCTCAGAGATCCTCAGAGATCCTTATGGACGGTGGGCGTCAGGGGGCGGGGTCAGTTCAGGCCGTTGTGGACGGCCGTGGCGAGTTCGCCGTTGGCGGTGTCGCCGCTGAACTCCCAGTAGAAGGCGCCACCGAGGTTGTTGGCCTTGGCCCAGGCCATCTTGGACTGGATGGTGGCCGGGGTGTCATAGCTCCACCAGTTGGTGCCGCACTTGGCGTAGGCGGTGCCGCCGACGGTGCCGGTGGCCGGGCAGGTGTTCTTGAGGACCTTGTAGTCCTCGTTGCCCGGCTCATAGGTGCCGGTGGCGGGGCCGGTGGCGGTGCCGCCCGGGGTGGCCTGGGTGACGCCGGTCCAGCCACGGCCGTAGAAGCCGACGCCGAGCAGGAGCTTGTTGGCCGGGACGCCCTTGGCCTTGTACTTGTTGACGGCGTCGACCGAGTTGAAGTTCTGGTTGGGGACGCCGGGGTAGGAGGTGAGCGGCGAGTGCGGGGCCGTCGGACCGGTGCGGTCCCAGGCGCCGAAGAAGTCGTACGTCATCACGTTGTACCAGTTGATGTACTGGGCGGCGCCCCCGTAGTCGGCGGCGTCGATCTTTCCGCCCGGTGCCGCGTCGGCCGTGACGGCCGCGGTGACCAGGTAGCTGGGGCCGAACCTGGCGCGCATGGCCTGCATCATGTTCTTCATCGAGGCGGGGCCGCTGGTGTCACAGGTCAGACCGCAGGCGTTCGGGTACTCCCAGTCCAGGTCGATGCCGTCGAAGACATCGGCCCAGCGCGGGTCCTCGACCAGGTTGTAGCAGGACTCGGCGAAGGCGGTCGGGTTGGCGACGGCCTGGCCGAAGCCGCCGGACCAGGTCCAGCCGCCGAAGGAGAAGAGGATCTTGATGTGCGGGTAGCGGGCCTTCAGCTTGCGCAGCTGGTTGAAGTTGCCGCGCAGCGGCTGGTCCCAGGTGTCGGCCACGCCGTCCACGGACTGGTCGGCACCGTAGGCCTTCTCGTAGTCGGCGAAGGCGTCGCCGATCGTACAGCGGCCGCCCTGGACATTGCCGAAGGCGTAGTTGATGTGGGTGATCTTCGAGGCGGTGCCGGAGGTGACCAGGTTCTTCACATGGTAGTTACGGCCGTAGATGCCCCACTGGGTGAAGTAGCCCATCTTGACCTTGTTGGGGTCGCCGGGACCGCCGCCGGTGGTCTTGACCGGGCGGGGGCCGCTGGCCGGGCCGGTCTGGTCGGCCGTGTCGCGCGCCTGGACGGTGTAGACGTAGTCGGTGCCCGCCGCGAGTCCGGTGTTGGTGTACGTCAGACCGGTGACGGTGGCGACGACGGAGCCGTCACGGATGACGTCGTAGTTCTTGACGCCCTTGTCGTCGGTGGCGGCCGTCCAGGTGAGGGTCACCGCGTTGTCGGTGATGTTGGAGGCGGTGGGGACGCCGGGGGCTGTGGGCGGGTCGTCGCCCGGGATCACGCCGCCGTCACAGGAGCCGCCGTTGAGCTTGCAGTTGGAGGGCGAGCCGGTGCCGGTGCCGTTGAAGCCGAAGGTCACCGTGGCGTTGGGCGGGAGGTTGCCCGCCCAGGACTTGTTCTTGGCGGTCCAGCGGTTTCCGACGCTGGTCACGTCCGCGTCCCAGGCGGAGGTGACCCGGGTTCCGGCGGGGAAGTCCCACTCCACGGTCCAGGAGCTGATCGTGGTGGTGCCGGTGTTCTTGATCGTCCACTTGCCCTCGAAGCCGCTGCCCCAGTCCGACCCCTTGGTGTAGGTGGCGGTGGCGGAGGTCGCGGCCTGGGCGGGCGAGGCGAGGCCGACCATCGCGGCGAGGGGGAGAACGAGCGCGGTCAGGGCGGCGATGATTTTCGACCGCGCCGTGAACCGTGCCCGTTTCGGGCGGTGGGGGGGTGGGGGTTGAGTGCTCACGGGTGCTCCTCGTGGAGGTCCGGACGGTGGGTGGGACCGTGCACTGCCCACGCCGCGTGGCTCACCGTGGCGTGTGTCCGGTGACATTAGGAAGGTCTGGACCAATCGTCAATAGGTCCAGACCATCGGCGACTCCGTGCGGGCGAACTCCGCTCTAGATCCCCAACTCCTGTGCCAGCACGGCCGCTTGGACCCTGCTGCGCAGTTCGAGTTTGCCGAGAAGCCTGCTCACATGGGTCTTCACGGTCGCCTCCGCCATCTCCAGCCGGGCCGCGATCTCGGCGTTGGACAGCCCCTTGCCGAGACAGCCGAGAACCTCGCGTTCGCGCCGGGTGAGCACGTCGAGGACGGAGGGATCCGGCGCGTCGGCGGAACGCGCCGGCCGGGGGGAGGCGAACTCGGCGATCAGCCGCCGGGTGACCGCCGGAGAGATCAGCCCCTCGCCGCGCGCCACCGTCCGCACCGCCGCCAGCAGCTCCAGGGCTTCGGCGTTCTTCAGCAGAAAACCCGACGCGCCCGCCCGCAGCGCCCCGAAGATGTACTCGTCCAGATCGAAGGTGGTCAGGATCAGGACATCGGAGGTGCCCTCGGCGACGATCCGACGGGTCGCGGAGACCCCGTCCAGCCGGGGCATCTGAATATCCATCAGCACCAGATCGGGGCTCAGTTCCCGGGCCAGCCGGACCGCGTCCTCCCCGTCCGCCGCCTCACCCACCACCTCGATATCGGGCGCGCTGCGGAGGATGAGCACCAGCCCGGCGCGTACGGCGCTCTGGTCCTCCGCGACCAGGACGCGCACGCGCCGTGCCCTCGGCGGTTCCTGGGGAGTGGCCGCGCTCAGGGTCATGCCGGGGGCTCCTTGTCATCCGGTACGGGCAGCACCGCCCGCACACACCAGATCTTCGCCGGACCGTCCGGAGGCCCCGGGACCGGACCCGTCTCCAGCTCACCGCCGAGCAGAGCGACCCGCTCCCGCATCCCCACCAGGCCCGCGCCGGAGCCCGGGGCGCGCGGTCCCTTCTGGTCGCCGAGGGGACTCTCCACCCGCACGGTCAGGGCGGTCTCCCCGGCCTGGGTGAGCGTGATCCGGACCTCGCCCGGTGCCGCGTGTTTGAGCGCGTTGGTCAAGGACTCCTGCACGATCCGGTAGGCCGCCATCTCCACCGGGGTGGTCAGGCTCTCCCCCGGTGGGCGCCGGTCGTTCAGGGTGAAGCTCAGCCCGCTGGCGGTGCCATTGGTCCTGGCCTGCGCCACCAGGGCCGTCAGACCGGCGAGCGTGGGGGCGGCGGCGGGCTCGGTGTCGCCGCCGCTCTCCCGCAGCAGTCCGATCAGCCGGCGCATCTCGGTCAGTCCCGCGACACTGTTCTCCCGGATCACCCCCAGCGCGTTCTGGGTGGTGGCCGGGTCGCCGAGGGAGAGCGCGGCGGTGGAGTGGATGGCGATGGCGGAGAGATGGTTGGCGACCATGTCATGCAGTTCCCGGGCCATCCGGCCGCGCTCGGCGGTGACCGCCTGCACCCGGTCCATCTCGGCCAGCAGAGCGATCTGTTCGGCCCGCAGCCGGGCGGCCTCGGCGGCGTCACGGTGGTTGCGGATCATCGCACCCGTGGTCGCCGGGCCGAGCGTCACCAGCCCGATGATCACCCCGAGGAAGAGCCCCTCCGGGTTCTGGGTCAGGGCGAGCAGGGTGAAGGTGGAGGCGACCGTGATCAGTCCGGCCACGAGGGGAATCCTGCGGGCCGCCCGGTCCGGTCCGTAGACCACCGCCGCGTAGATCACATCGGTGTAGAGCAGGACCGTCACCAGACTGCCGACCGTGAACTGGTCCGCGATCAGCGCGAGCGTTCCCACCAGCAGTCCGGTCATGGGCAGAACGCGCCGGAACAGCTCCTGGACGGCGATCACCACCAGCGGCACCAGCGCGGCCCAGGAGGGCAGCAGTTCCTGACCCGGCTGCGTATACAGACCCAGGGACCAGAGCAGCGTCCCGCCGAGGAGGGCGCTGGACGCCAGGAGGACGTCCTGGTGGTGGGGGCGCGGAAGGGGCACCCGACCATCAAACACGGGTCCGCCCGCCCCTGGCCTCCCCGGGACGGCCGAGACTGCGCTACATCGAAAGATGCAGCTCTCCGCGCCGGGGTTCGTCAGCGGTGACGACGACCGGCCCGGGTGGGGCCGGAAGGATGGTTCCCGGGGAAAGGAGAGCGCCGTGATCGTCGCGCTGATCGTCGTCTGTGAGATCGGATTCTGGGTACTGCTGGCCGCCGGACTCGGTGCGCGCTATCTGCTGAAGATGCCCCGGCTGGGAATGGGGCTGCTGCTCTGCGAGCCCCTGCTGGAGATCGTGCTGCTGGTCGCGACGGCGCTGGACCTCAAGAGCGGGGCCGAACCCGACTGGACCCATGGCCTGGCCGCGCTCTACATCGGCTTCACCGTCGGCCACGGCCATCGCACCATCACCTGGCTGGACGGCCATGCCGCGCACCGCTTCGCCGGTGCCCCGCGCCCGGCCCGGGCACCCCGCTATGGCATGGCCCGCGCCCGCCACGAAGGCGTCATCTGGACCAGCACCCTGATCGCCGCCGTCACCGCCTCCGCACTGCTGCTCCTCGCCATCTGGTACGTGGACGACCCCAGCCGGTCGACCACCCTCCAGGCATGGATCCTCCAGGCGTGGAAGGTGGCCGGAATCCACGGTCTGATCGCGCTGAGCTACGCCCTCTGGCCCCGGCGGGCACCGGAGGCCGGGGCCGGACACGAGTCGCCGGAGGACGCGCGGGAACAGCGGACGGCGGGGGTGGAGCGGCACGGCCGGTGAGCGGCGGCGAGCGGCCGTCCGACGTGCTGCCGGGGCGCCCCGACGGGCCGCGTTCAGCGCTGGTGGCGGTCGCCGTGCCGGTCTCCGGGCCGGTGGCCGGTGTCAGGCCGTGGTGGCGTCGCGCTCGCCGCCCGGTACCCACAGCACATCGCCGGTCTCCTTGTTCGCCGTCCGGGCCAGGATGAACAGCAGGTCCGAGAGGCGGTTGAGATAGGTCGCGGTCAGCGGGTTCATGCTCTCCCCATGCACCTCCAGCGCGGCCCAGGTGGAGCGCTCGGCGCGACGCACCACCGTGCACGCCTGGTGGAGCAGCGCGGCGCCGGGGGTCCCGCCCGGCAGGATGAAGCTGCGCAGCTTCTCCAGCGCGGCCAGGAAGTGGTCGCAGTCCCGCTCCAGCCGGTCGATGTAGAACTGCTCCACCCGCAGCGGCGGGTACTCCGGCTCCGCCACCACCGGCGTGGACAGATCGGCGCCCACGTCGAACAGGTCGTTCTGCACCCGGGTCAGCACCGTCACCACGTCCTCGGTGAGGCCGCCCAGGGCGATGGCGGTCCCGAGCACGGCGTTGGCCTCGTTGGCGTCGGCGTAGGCGGCGATCCGTAGATCCGTCTTGGCGGTCCTGCTCATATCGCCGAGCGCGGTGGTGCCCTGGTCGCCGGTACGGGTGTAGATGCGCGTCAGATTGACCATGCCACCAGCGTAGTCACGCCCGGTCCGCCCGGAAGACCCGTGTCCCGACAGTCAGGCCCACCAGGGCCAGGACCAGGGCCACCGCGGTGCCGTACGCCAGGGAGGCCGAGGCGTAGGTGCCGGTGTACGCGTCCCGTATCGCGTCCGCGAGATGGCGCAGCGGCATCACCCGGGAGAGGCTGTCCAGCCAGCCGGGGGCGAGGGTCATCGGCAGCACCAGCCCGGAGAGCAGCATCGTGGGCATCACCAGGGTGTTCACCGTCGGACCGAAGGCCTCCGGCGCCCTCAGCCGCAGCGCCAGGGAGTAGGAGAGCGAGGCGAGGGCCACACCGACCAGGGCTATCAGCACAAAGCCCAGCAGGATCCCCGCCAGGGGCGCGCGCAACCCCATGACCAGGGCGGCCAGTTTCTGGTGGTGAAGGTCCGGGCCAGCCCGGCCGTACTGATAATTGCCATGACTCCAGAAAAACAGAGACACTGAAAACTTGCAATCACTCCAAAGATTGAATCAGGCCAGAAAGCTACGATGAGCGCATGGCCGAGGGACTGAGGGAGCGCAAGAAGCGCCAGACGAGGCAGTACATCTCCGACGTGGCCACCGGCCTCTTCCTGGAACGGGGCTTCGACGCGGTGAGCGTCGCCGAGGTCGCCGAGGCCGCCGACGTCTCCGTCAACACCGTCTACAACTACTTCGCGGCCAAGGAGGACCTCTTCCTCGACCGCGGCGCCGAACTCGCCGACCGCCTGGCGCGCTGGGTACGCGGCCGCGCGCCGGGCGAGTCGGCCGCCGCCGCCGTCCTGCGTGAGCTGTGCGTCGAGGTCGAGGCCATCTCCCCGAAGGTCGGCCTCTTCGAGGGGTACGTACGGTTCCTGCTGGTCGTCCAGGACGCCTCCTCCCTCCGCTCCAGCCTCTGGCGGGTCCAGTACGAGGCGCGGGAGAACCTGGAGCGCACCCTGCGCGACGAGACCGGTGCCGAGGACGCCGATCCGCTGCCCACCCTGATGGCCGGTCAGATCCACTGGATCCACGAGACCGTGCTGGAGGTCATCCGCCGGGCGATGATGGCGGGCCGTGCCCCCTCCGAGGCGTCCCGTGAGGCCCTCGCCGTCCTCGACGAGATCGAGGACCTCCTCGGTGAACGCGTCCTCACCTACGCCACGCGCGCCACTGGGTGAGGCCGCGAGCCCCCGGCGGACCGGGCGGACGGCCCCGCCTCCGTACCCGTACGCCCCCGGCCGACGGCGGTCCCGCACGGTTCCGCGGCGGCCCGACCGCCGCCCGCGCGGGTGTGATGTCCATCCCGTTCTGTGGTGACGCGTGTCTTCTGGGTGCCGCTGTGAGGTGTACGAGCGCTAACCTCCGCCCCAGAGGTGACGAGTCAACAGACGTTAAGGGGTGTCTCAGTGGCCAGGAAGCTCGCCGTCATCGGAGCCGGACTCATGGGTTCCGGAATCGCGCAGGTCTCGGCCCAGGCGGGCTGGGAGGTCGTCCTGCGTGACGTCACCGACGAGGCCCTGATCCGAGGCACCGACGCCATCCGCGCCTCGTACGACAAGTTCGTCTCCAAGGGGAAGATGGCGGCCGCCGACGCCGAGGCCGCGCTCGCCCGGATCACCACGAGCACCGATCTGGACGCCGTCGCCGAGGCCGATCTCGTGGTCGAGGCCGTCTTCGAGAAGCTGGAGGTCAAGCACGAGATCTTCCGCGCCCTCGACAAGCTCGTCCGCGACGACGCGGTGCTCGCCTCCAACACCTCCGCCATCCCGATCACCAAGATCGCGGCGGCCACCTCTCGCCCCGAGCGGGTCGTCGGCACCCACTTCTTCTCGCCCGTGCCGCTGATGGGCCTGTGTGAGCTGGTACGCGGCCACAAGACCAGCGACGAGGCCCTCGCCACCGCCCGTGAGTTCGCCGAGTCCGTCGGCAAGACCTGCATCGTCGTCAACCGTGACGTCGCCGGTTTCGTTACCACCCGGCTGATCTCCGCACTGGTCGTCGAGGCCGCGAAGCTCTACGAGTCGGGCGTGGCGTCCGCCGAGGACATCGACATCGCCTGCAAGCTCGGCTTCGGCCATGCCATGGGCCCGCTCGCCACCGCCGATCTCACCGGGGTGGACATCCTGCTCCACGCCACCAGCAACATCTACACCGAGTCCCAGGACGAGAAGTTCGCCCCGCCGGAGCTGATGCGCCGCATGGTCGACGCCGGGGACCTCGGCCGCAAGACCGGGCAGGGCTTCTACCGCTACTGACCGCTACCGCCGCTGACCGCGGGCACGCCCGCCGACCGAGCGGAGCCTCGCCCGGTGTCCCCCGCCCCGCACCGTGGGCCGGGCCCGGGGATCACCCTCCGGGGTGATTTCGATATCGGTTGGCTTACGGTGAGCAACTCCATCCGCCATGGGGGAGTCAGTTGTTGAGAGTGTGACGCCACTGTCCGTCATCGGTGACAGCGGTGGCGTCACCGTCACCGTGGTGACCGGACCGTGACACCGGCGGCCGACCGCGAAGGCGCCTGGCGGCGGCGCCCACCCACCAGGGCACGCAAGCACATTTCGGGGAGAGCGTATGCACATCATGGGCGACCACGTCGAGCTGGTCGTCGGGGGCCGTCTCGACGTCCGCAGCGCGGCGGACGCCCGTACGGTCCTGCACTCGGCCGTCGACGACGGGGACGGCGACCTGGTGCTCGATCTGACCGGACTCGACTCCTGGGACGCCACCGGGCTCGGAGTCATCATGGGCGCCCACCGGCGCGCGGGCCGACAGGGGCGGCGGCTCGTGCTGCGCGGGGTGCCGCCACAGATGCAGCGGCTCCTGGTGGCGACCCGGCTGCACCGCATCCTGGCGATCGAGGGCGGGCTGGCGCTGGAGTCCCTGCCCCGCGTCTGAGCCCCCGGGAGCGCGCGCGGCCCCGTCCCGCCCGCCCGTCGCCGCTGGGGCCCGGAGGCCGGCTCCGGCCCCGTCCCGTACCGCCGGCGCCGACCGGCCCCGGATCCCGTCTCCGGGCCCGGCCGCGTGCCGTTCCCGCGCCCCTCGCCGGGCCGGGCGGGTCCTCCGCGACGTACGACCGCCGCTTCCGCGCCATCGCGCGCCCGGCGGCCGAACCGCCTCCTCCGCGGTGCGACTCCGCGCGTTCGCACGCGTCGCCCGGGGAGCGTCGCGTGCGGCATGAGGGTGGCTGATGAGCGGGGGATGGGGGCGGTTGGTGAAGGTGATCTGGTTGTGACCACGGGGGGCCGGGTGGCTGTCGGTGTGGGGAGATACCCTGCGAGGGTCCGGGGATTCGTACGTCTGTCGTACATCAGTACGCACATGAGGTCCCGCGCGCGGTGAAACCGCGGCGGGAGCACCGGTCACGGCGACGGCAGCACGTCCCTGGACATCGAGAGGACGTCACGAGCGTCCCAGGGACGTCAGGGATACCGGCGGGTGAACCGGACAGTGTCGTCACGGCGTTCACCGGTAGGACAGCGGGCACGCAGGTCGCGCAGGGCATGGGGGCAGTACCAATGGGCAAGGACAGTTCCGCCGAGGGCGTGGCGCGGTCGCGCCCGCCGCGCGAGCCCGGCGCGCCGGACTACACGGCCGCCACACCGCCTCCCGCCCGGACCGCGCGGATCGCCACCGGAGACCTTCTCCTGACGGTCAATCCCGTCGACGGCAGCGAGATCACCACCCGCCCGCCCCGGGACCCGGAGCCGAAGACGGCCGCCGTCCGGCGCTCCATGGACGCGCGCGCCGAGCGGGACCGCGCCGGCACACCGCCCGCCCCGGCGGGGCCCGCCGCGCCACGGCTGCCGCTGCTCGACCGCGACGAGCGGCGCGAGCGGCTCACCACACTGATCCGCCAGGGGCGTTCCGTCCGGCTGACCGGGGAACGCGGCTCCGGCCGCACCACCCTGCTCCACGCCGTCGCCGAGAAGTGCGCCGACGTCGCTCCCGACGGCGTCGTCCGGCTCAACGGCCACCACCGCACCCTCGCCGAACTGTTGTCCGAGCTCTTCTCCGCCGTCTACACCACCCCGGACGAGCGGCCGGACCGGGCCACCGTGCTCGCCGGGGTCCGGGAGATCGGCGCGGTCGTCCTCGTCGACGACCTGGAGTTCGGCGGCGCCGCGCTCACCGAACTCCTCGGTGCCGCGCCCGAGTGCGCCTTCCTGCTGGCCACCACGCCCGATGTGCCCGAACCCCTCGCGGCGGCCGACCTCGTGGAGATCGACCTCCCCGGGCTGAGCCGCCCCGGCGCGCTGGAACTGCTGCGGCGCGCGGTCGGCCGTCCCCTGACCGAGGAGGAGACGAACTGGGCGGGCGACCTCTGGTTCGCCTCCGAGGGGCTGCCGCTCCGCTTCGTCCAGGCGGGCGCGCTGCTGCGCCAGTGCGACGACCTCCGTGAGGACCCCGACGCCTTCGGGGCGTTCACGCCCCACGACCTCACCGACGGCCAGGACGGGCCGCTGCCCAGCCTCGCCCAGGGCGCCGCCCCGGCGGGCCCGCTCGCCGCCCGGCTCGGCGACAGCGCCCGCAGGGCGCTGCGGTTCGCCATCGCCCTCGGCGGCGAGGTGCCGCACCAGTCCCACCTCCCCGCCCTCACCGAGGACACCCACGCCGACACCGCCATCGGCGAACTCCTCCGCTGTGGACTGCTCTCCCCCGTCGGCGGCCGCTACCGGCTCGCCGCCGGAGTCCTCACCCACCTCATCGAGGAGGGGTACGGAGACGAGACCGCCGTCCATCTCCCGGCCCTGGCACGGCACTACACCTGGTGGGCCGGGCACCCCTCGGTCCTGCCCGAGCGGGCCGCCGCCGAGTCCGACGCGGTCGTCGCCGCGCTGACCGCGCTCACCGCCAGCAAGGAGCCGGGTCACCCGGCCGTGGCCGTCGCCCTCGCGCGGGGAGCCGCGCCCGCGTTCGCCGCCGGGCTCCAGTGGGGCGCCTGGGAGCGGGTGCTGCGCGCGGGTTCCGAGGCCGCCCGTATCGCCGGGGAAATCGCCGACGAGGCCTACTTCCACCACGAACTGGGCGTCCTCGCCCTGTCCACGGGCAACCCCGACCGGGCCCGCGCCGAACTGGAGACCTCGATCAGCATGCGCGGCGCCCTCGCCGACCGCCGTGGCGCGGTCGCCGGGCGCCGGGCGCTGGCCCTGGTCGTCGACCGGGAGCAGCGGCCGGCCGAGGCCGGCACCGCCGACACCACCGGAGCCCCGGTGGGCGCGGACCCCGCCGTCGCGGGCCGCCCGGCGGAGCCCTCGTCCCCCCGGGGAGAGGACGGCGACGTCACCTCCACGGCGGTGCTGGAGGCGGTGCCCCCGCCCGTGCCGCCGACGGCGCCGCGCGCGGTCGGCCCGGTGCCCGTACGGCCCGCCGATGACGAGCCGCTGATTCCGCGGACGCTGCCCGCCTCCGCCTGGGGGCCGCCGCCCGCGCTGGGACCGGGCCGGTCCGCCGCCACCCCGAGCCTGCCCGGCTCCCCCTGGGGCGCGCCGTCACCGCCCGGTGCCGCCGCCACCCCGCCGGGGCTCAGCAGCGGGGGCGCGGCGTTCGGTTCCGTACCCTCCGGTGCTCCCGTACCCTCCAGTGCTCCCGGGCCCTACGGTGGTCCCGGGCGGGGCAGCGACAGCACGCCCGTGGGGCTGACAGTGCCCGCGGGACTGAGGTCCCGTCCGAACTCCGCTCTCGCCTCCGGTCCGGGGCGGGGGGCGGCACCGCGCAAGCGCCGCCGCCGTCCGTTCTTCCTGGCCACCCGGCGCAATCTCGTCGCGACGGGCGCGGGCGCGCTGCTCGCCGCCGTGCTGGGGACCGTGGTGACGCTGGGAGCCGTTTCGGATGAGCGGTCCGTGCCGGATGAGCGGGGCCGCGGGGGCGGCACCGTGCAGGAGCGCGGGGCGGACCCCGGTCCCTCCGAGGAGCGCGACACCGGCTCCGAAGGCCGGGGACCGGACGAGGGCGCGATGCCCCGCACGCCCGGCACCTCCGCCTCGGGGCCCGCGCCGACGCCGTCGAGTTCCGGCTCCGCGTCACCGTCCGGCGCCCCGGAGCCCTCGGAGTCCGGCGAGCCCTCCCAGCGGCCCTCACCGTCGGCGTCCACGTCCTCCTCGGAGCCGCCCCCATCGCCCAGCGGCGAGCCCGAGCCCAGCACGAGCGCCTCGGAGCCGGAGCCCAGCGCCTCGCAGAGCTCTCCGTCGGAGCCGACCAACTCGCCGTCGCCCTCGGAGGACCCCGGCGGGCCGGAGGAGCCGGGGGAGGGTCCGGAGATGAGCGCGTCGGACTCGGCGGGGCCGGGGGGCACGGCGGACTGAGCCGCGGGCCCGGCTCGGCCTGGGCGGGTCCGGGCCGGGCGGGTCCGGCTCGCGAGTTGCCCGCGTCCGTGCCATGCGCTGGCGGGTGGGGGTTCCGCCGGGGCGCGGTCGTTTCGTCAGCGTGGCCGGGTGCGGTGTCTGTCGCTGCGGCTGTCTTCTGTGTGCGGGGTTCGGGGGCCTCCGGGCTCACCTCCTCGTGAGCGGCGGATGAGCCCTTCCTGTCGCGTGAGGCCGGGTTGTCCCGCCACTCTCTGCGGGGGCGACCCTGCACCCCCCGAACGTGCCCCTGGAGCCCGGCTGCGGTGGTGGCGGTGTGTGTGACCGTGACCCGTTGTCGACGGGCGAAGGGCGCCCGCCCCCGGATTTCCTGTGGGAGCTTCACCACCGGATTCGCTCAAGGTGGCTCTGCCGGTGAGTAGCTCCGTGTGAGGACTCGCTCTACCCGAGGTCGGTTGCGAGCCAAAGGGGCGCGTCGATGTCTGGTGGCCGTCGCGCGGAGATCGTGAGGTACGAGCGATCGAGCACGTCGGACGCGAGACATCGACTAAAGCGCCCCGGAGGCGAGCAACCGCAAAAAATAAGGCGTACCGCTAGAACAACCTCAGCTTGTCGTCTTCGATGCCGCGGAGGGCGTTGTAGTCCAGGACGACGCAGCCGATGCCCCGGTCCGTGGCGAGGACTCGGGCCTGGGGTTTGATCTCCTGGGCGGCGAAGACGCCTCGTACGGGGGAGAGGTGGGGGTCGCGGTTGAGGAGTTCGAGGTAGCGGGTGAGTTGTTCCACGCCGTCGATCTCGCCTCGGCGTTTGATCTCCACCGCGACCGTGGCGCCGTCGGCGTCACGGCAGAGGATGTCCACCGGGCCGATGGCGGTCGGGTACTCGCGCCGGATGAGGCTGTAGCCCTCGCCGAGGGTCTCTATCCGGTCGGCCAGCAGTTCCTGGAGGTGGGCTTCGACGCCGTCCTTGATCAGGCCGGGGTCCACTCCCAGTTCATGGGAGGAGTCATGGAGGATCTCCTCCATGGTGATGATCAGCTTCTCCCCGGCCTTGTTGATCACGGTCCAGACGCTGTCGTCGCCCTCCTTGAGGGTGCAGGGCGGCGACATCCAGTTCAGGGGCTTGTAAGCGCGGTCGTCCGCGTGGATGGAGACACTGCCGTCAGCCTTCACCAGGATCAGACGGGGGGCGGTGGGCAGATGGGCGGTGAGCCGTCCCGCGTAGTCCACGGAGCAGCGGGCGATGACAAGGCGCATGGTCGGCAACGCTACTCGGCTGGGGCGGCCGTGCGCGAATCCGGCTACGCAAGGCCGCCGTGGTGTTCCACCGCGCTTGGCGCAGGGGAGGTGGGACGTCCGTTGTGTCCTGCTTCGTTAATGGCCGGTACTCCTCCCAATCTTCTGGTGCGCTCACGGCGGCGCACTTACGGTGGATGCAAGAGGTCGCCGTTCGCGCACTCTGCGTTGTCGTGCGCCCCGTCGCGGGGCGTGTTGCTCTCCGGCGCGCTTCTTCCCTGCCCGTAAGGCCCCGCGGTCCGGGGCCGCGAGAGGAGAACCCATGTCGCTCGACGTCTCACCGGTCCTGTTGGAACAGGCCGAGCGAGGCGAGGTCGACGAAGCCGCCTTCGTCGACTGCGTCCGGACCTCCCTGCCCTACGCCTGGGAGATGATCAGTTCTCTGGTAGCCCGGCTGAAGGTCGACGGCGGCGAGTTCGCCGACAACCAGACCCCGCCGCCGGACGAGCAGGCCCGTGGGCAGTTGTTGCGCGCGCTGGCGAGCGACGCGATCCGTGGTGCGCTGGAGCGGCACTTCGGGGTGCGTCTCGCCTTCCAGAACTGCCATCGAGTGGCGGTCTTCCCGCTGGATCCGTCGTCGGACGAACGGCTCGCCCGCTTCACCTCGATCCGGGGGCAGCTGCTCAACCAGTCACCGTTGCTGCGGGACTGTTGAGGCAGATGCCACCGGTGCCGGTGGGGCGGTAGCCCGGGGAGGGGGGCCCGCGGCTCAGCTCAGCAGCGGCAGCACCTCCTCACCCAGCCGCCGCACATTCGCCTCGGTCGCCGCCAGATCGCCGGAGCCTTCCGTGAGCAGGGCGAAGCGCTGGATGCCGGTGCGCTCGGCCGTCGCCGCGATCCGGTCGGCGGCGAGCCGGGGCGGGCCCACCGGGTGGAGCCCGCAGAGCAGTTCCGTGTATCCATGGGGGTCGCGCTTGGCGCGGGTCCGGCCGTCGACCGTGACATGGGCGTCCAGCCCTTGGCGCAGCCAGCCGGGCATGGCCTTCAGCAGGACCTCACTCGCCTCGGCGACGCTCTCCCCGAGCTGCGCCACCCCCGCCGACACATGGGCGGCCCCCGCGATCTCCTCCGGTGTCAGACCAGCCGCGCGGGCCGTCCGCCGCCACAGGGCGACCATCTCGGCCTTCTCCTCGTCGCCGCAGTGCATCCCCAGCAGCATGGGGAGCCCGCGCTCCGCCGCGAGCCGTACCGTGCCCGGTGAGGTGCACGCGACGACCACCTCGGCGCCCTGGGGCGGGCCCCCGAGGAGTTCGTCCGGCCGGGGCACCACGGGCACCTCGCGGAAGGAGAACCGTTCGCCGTCGGACGCCACGGTGGGCTGGCGCAGCCAGCGCAGGAGGAGATCGAGGGATTCCGGGAAGCCCGTCTCGTACGCGGGCAGGCCCGCGCCGAAGACCTCAAGGTCGACCCAGGGGCCGCCCCGGCCGACGCCGAGGGTGAAGCGGCCGCCGCTGGTGAGATGGAGCAGGGCGGTCTGCTCGCCGAGCGCGACGGGGTGGACGGTGGGGAGCACGCTGACGGCTGTGCCGACGCGGATCCGCTGGGTGCGGCCCAGGAGCAGGGCGGCGAGGGTCACGGCCGATGGACAGACCCCATACGGTACGAAGTGGTGTTCGGCCAGCCAGACCGCGTCGAGTCCCGCCTCCTCGGTCACTTCCGCGGACCGCACGGCCCGGTGCAGAGCCTCGCCCGGTCCCTGCCCCGGAAACTGTGCGGCCAGTGTGAACGTCCCTACGCGCATCGCGTTCTGCCTCCTCGCGGCCGACGCGGCTCCCCTGCCCGCACTAACGTCTGACACGTGCCAAAGGCACGGGTGATCGAGGGATTTTTGCGATAGTCCGTTTTATCCGTAGTCCGGGGTGTGGCGGTCGGTGGGGCGGGGGTACGGGGGCATGGGGAGGGGGCGCGGGGGGACCGTACGCTGGGAACAACCGGAACGTCCCACTCGCCCCGTGAGGTGCCACGTGTCCCCCCGTCGTAACCGCCCTCCCCGAAGCGGCGACATCAGCTCCCCTCTCCCCGGTGAACCCGGCGGCCGCTACGGCGGTTTCGGCAGCACCGAGTCCTGGCAGGGCGAGGAGTGGTCGGTCCGTCATGTCGCGGGCGCCAGCGCCGAGAACAAGCGCTATCGCTGCCCCGGCTGCGACCAGGAGATCCCCTCGGCCATGCCGCATGTGGTGGCCTGGCCCGAGCACGGCGGTGTCGACGACCGCCGCCACTGGCACAAGGCGTGCTGGAGCGCGAAGGACCGCCGTACCACTCAGGTACGACGGTCCCGCAACGCGCCCCGTTACTGAGGGGCCTCACCCGTCACGGCGCACACCGTTCACACGTCACGCGCGGTGAGAGAGGCATAGCCGCCCGCCAGGGAGGCCCCCGCGAGCACGGTGATGATCGCCAGCGGCGCCCAGCCCTGGGGCCCGCCGTTGCTCATCTCGGCGTCGTAGACGGCCGCGAGCTGGCTCGGGATCGAGTACGTCAACAGCGCGTCCTGCACCCCCGCCAGCGACGGGGTGAACATGAACAGCGCGAGCACCATCGGCGCCAGCACCAGACCGGTCATGACCGTGATCGCGCCCGCCGAGTGCCGGACCATCGCGCCGACGCCCAGCGCGACCAGCGCCAGCAGCGCCACGTAGAGGCTGGCGCCCACGGTCGAGCGCAGCCACTCGTCCCCGCTGGGCGACCCCTGGTCCACGATCCCCACCTGGGCCGCGCCCACCAGCACGGTCAGCACGGTGGTGAGGGAGAAGACCAGCGCGAAGAGGACGATCGCCTTGGCGGTCAGCATCCGCGCCCGGCTGGGGCAGGCCGTCAGGGTCGTCCGGATCAGTCCGGTGCCGAACTCCGAGGTGATCGTCAGCGTTCCCAGGGTGATCACACAGACACAGCTCACCAGCAGTCCGAAGAAGCCCAGCGCGAGCACCGGCTGTTCTTCGAGGTCGGGCTCGGTCGCCGCGATCCCGAACGCCACCGCCAGTCCCAGCCCCACCATCAGCACCACCGTCCCCGCCAGCGTCCACAGGGTCGAGCGCACCGTGCGGATCTTGGTCCACTCGGAGGTGAGCGCGTCCCCGAGGTGCGCCTTGCGGACGGGGATCGGTGAGGCGTACGGGGTGGGGGAAGCCTCCGGCCGGGGCGCGCTCTGCGGGTACGGAGTAGTCATCGCGGGTCCTGGAGGTCGGTCGGGGCCGTGGCGGCGGTGTACGGATTCTCGTCCGGCGCGGGCGTGTCTCCCGGGGCGGGCGGCGGTACGTACCAGCCGCCCCGCGGCATCTCCGGCGCGCCGAGCGGCGGACCGAAGCCCGTCGGCTCCTCCTCCCGCAGCCCCTCCTTCTGGTCGTCCGTCGAACGGAAGTCCACCGAGGCCTGCGTCATCCGCATATACGCCTCCTCCAGTGACGCCTGGTGCGGGGAGAGCTCCCACAGCCGTACGTCGGCCGCGTGCGCGAGATCGCTGATGCGGGGCAGCGGCAGCCCCATGACCCGCAGCGCGCCGTCACGCTCCGGCATCACCTGACCCCCGGCCTCGCCCAGGACGGCGGAGAGCTTCTCCCGGGCGCCCGGCTCCTCGGCGGAGGTGCGCACCCGGGCGAAGTCGGCCGAGTTGGCCGAGATGAAGTCCTTGACACTCATGTCCGAGAGCAGCCGACCGCGTCCGATCACGATCAGATGGTCGGCGGTGAGCGCCATCTCACTCATCAGATGGGAGGAGACGAAGACCGTCCGCCCCTCGGCCGCGAGCTGCTTCATCAGGGTGCGCACCCACAGGATGCCCTCCGGATCGAGCCCGTTGACCGGCTCGTCGAAGAGGAGGACCTGGGGGTCCCCGAGGAGCGCGGCGGCGATGCCCAGCCGCTGGCCCATGCCGAGCGAGAACCCCTTGGCGCGCTTCGTGGCGACGTCCTGGAGCCCCACCACGCCGAGGACCTCGTCCACCCGGCGGGCCGGGATCCCGGAGAGCTGGGCCAGCGAGAGCAGATGGTTGCGCGCGGACCGGCCGCCGTGCACCGCCTTGGCGTCCAGGAGGGCGCCGACCAGCCGGGGCGAGTTCGGCAGCTCCCGGAACGTCCGTCCGCAGACCGTCACGGTGCCGGAGGTCGGGGTGTCGAGGCCGAGGACCATCCGCATGGTGGTCGACTTCCCCGCGCCATTGGGTCCGAGGAACCCGGTGACGGCCCCCGGCCGCACCTGGAACGACAGGTCGTCCACGGCCGTCTGGTCGCCGTACCGCTTGGTCAGGCCGACTGCCTCGATCATTCTCCAGCCCCAGATACTGTCGGGTCTCGGGGCACGGACCGGCTGGACCGTACACCTCCGTAGAAGTTACGAGGATATCCGCGCGCCGGTGCCTCGCTCCAAGGTCAGAAGACGGCGTGGGGGCGTGGACGGTTGCCACGGTGGCGGACGAATGGCGGGAAACTCACTGTCTGAGGGCTGTCGGGGGCTGTCGGGGGCTGTCGCGGGCTGTCTGGGGTCTGTCGGACGGCCAGTCGGGAAAACTGTCCGGGATCGTCCAGCCGCCGCGGCCCAGGGCCGTCCGCCGCCGCCTGGGAAGGGTCCGTACCGGCGTCCGGGCATGGCGGAGCCCCGCCGTCCGTGCGCTGGGTCCAGCGGTGGACAGCGGGGCTCCGAGGCGTGCCCGACCGGGTCGCGGGGCTGGTGACCGAGGCCACCGCCGCCCCGCGACGCCCGGTGACGGTGAACTCAGGCGTCGCGCTTCTTCAGCACGAGGTAGCCGCCGATCAGCGACAGCGTCACCCAGATCAGCATGATCCCGAGACCACCGTAGGGGCCGTAGGGGGCCGGGTCGCTGTTCATCGCGTCCGGCACCACCTGCATGATCTTGCCGCCCGCCTGGTCGGGGAAGTACCGGGCGACATCGCGGGCCGCGGGCACCGCCATCAGGATCTGCGTGACCAGGAAGAAGAACGGCATCAGGACGCCGAGCGCCAGCATCGAGCTGCGCAGCATCATGGTCACGCCCATCGACAGCAGCGCGATCAGGGCCATGTACACCCCGGCGCCGACGACCGCGCGGAGCACATCGGGCTCACCGATGGTCGTGCCGTGGTCGCCGAGGATCGACTGGCCGACGAAGAAGGAGACGAAGGCGGTCAGCACACCGACGCCCAGCGCCAGGGCCGTGGCCACGCCCACCTTGCTGAAGAAGAAGGTGGCCCGCTGCGGCACCGCCGCGAGCGAGGTGCGGATCATGCCCGAGCTGTACTCGGTGCCGACCACCAGCACACCGAAGACGACCATCGCGAGCTGGCCGAGGATCATCCCGGAGAAGCTGATCAGCGTCGGGTCGAAGGTGAGCTGCTCCTCCTTCGACATGTCGTCGAAGGTCGCGTTCATCAGCGCGGCGAGGCCGGCGCCCATCGCGACGGTGACGATGAACGCCGCCACCAGGGTCCAGGAGGTCGAGGAGACCGTGCGGATCTTGGTCCACTCGGACTGGAGGACCGCGGGTACCGAGGCCATGGGTCAGGCTCCCTTGCTGTTCTGGTAGCTCTGGCCCCACTGCGCCTCGCCCGGACGGGCGGGCGGCACCGGGCCGTCCGTTGTGCTGGTGTGTGCCTGGTACTCGACCGCGCCCGCGGTCATCTGCATGAAGGCCTCCTCCAGGGAGGCGCGCTGGGCGCTGAGCTCATGCAGGACGACCCGGTGCTCGGCGGCCAGTTCACCGAGCTTCTCGATGTCACCGCCGTCGACCTCCAGGGCGCCGCCGCCGGCCTCGGTCACCGCGAAGCCGGAGGCGTGCAGCACATCACGGAGCTGCTCCTGCTGCGGCGAGCGCAACCGGACGAAACTCCGCGAGTTCTGCGCGATGAAATCCGCCATCGAGGTGTCGGCGAGAAGCCGTCCCTGGCCGATCACGATCAAGTGATCGGCGGTCAGGGCCATTTCGCTCATAAGGTGTGAGGAAACGAAGATCGTGCGCCCTTCCGAGGCGAGCGTCTTCATAAGGTTGCGGATCCAGTGAATTCCTTCTGGATCCAGGCCGTTGACCGGCTCGTCGAACATCAGGATCTCGGGATCGCCCAGCAGCGCGGACGCGATTCCGAGGCGCTGGCCCATACCGAGGGAGAAGCCCTTGGACTTCTTCTTGGCGACAGCGGTCAGACCGACGATGTCGAGGACCTGGTCGACCCGGGCGGCGGGGATGCGGTTCGCCTGCGCCAGACAGAGCAGGTTGTTGTACGCGGTGCGCCCGCCGTTCATGGCCTTGGCGTCCAGCAGGGCGCCGATGTACTTGAGCGGCTCCGACAGTTCGCGGTAGTGCTTGCCGTCGATGCGCACGCTCCCACTGGTGGGATTGTCGAGATCGAGCATCATGCGCATCGTCGTCGACTTGCCGGCGCCATTGGGGCCGAGGAAGCCGGTCACGGCCCCTGGCCTAACCTGAAAGGAGAGATTATCGACGGCGGTCTTGCTGCCGTACCGTTTGGTGAGACCTTCTAGCTCGATCATGGCGCCCACGCTATCGGGTACGAAAAGCCCCCCGCCACTCCTGCGTGGCGGGGGGCTTGACGGTTTTTGACCGAAGTGTTGAATTGTGGTAGCCGGACGGTTTACTCCGGCGAACTGGGCGAACCGCGGGAACCCGGCGTACGCGAGCGGTGAGGTGGTCGACTCAGCGTGACTGCTGGGCCGGGACACCGCGCGAGATCGGCTCGTCGTCCGCGGGGGCACCGGCGGCGGCGACGGCGGCACCGGTGAGGGTCGCCAGCATCTCCCGCACATTGGTGAGCTGCGCGTTGATCGAGTCGCGGCGGTTGGTGAGCGCCGCCAGCTCGCGCTCCGATTCGCTGCGGATACGATCCGCCTTGGCGTTGGCGTCGGCGACGATGTCCTCGGCCTGGCGCTGCGCGGTCTCCACCGTCTGACGGGCCCGGCGCTCCGCGTCCGTCCGCAGCTTCTCGGCCTCCAGCCGCAGCTGCTCGGCCCGGTGCTCGATCTCCGCCAGCCGCTTCTCGGCCTTCGCCTGACGCGACGCCAGATCGCGCTCCGACTGCTCACGGCGCTTGGCCAGGTTGGTCTCGAAGTCGGCGGCGGCCTGCGCGGCCTTGGCGCGGGTCTCCTCGAAGAGGGCGTCGGCCTCCTCGCGCTTGGACTGGGCGTCCTTCTGCGCCTCGCCACGCAGCTGGGTGGCGTCCCCCTTGGCCTTCTCGACGATCCGGACGCCCTCGTCCTCCGCCTTGGACTTGCGCTCGGCGGCGAACGACTCGGCGTCGTTGCGGACCTGCTGGGCGGCGGCCTCGGCCAGCTCGCGGTGCTGCTCGGCGGCACGGCGCGCCTCCTCGCGCAGGTCCTTGGCCTCCTCCTCGGCGAGTCGGAGGATCTTCTCGACGCGGGCGCCGAGCCCGGCGTAGGACGGCTCCGATTCGGTCACCTGCGCCTGCGCGTTCTGCGTTTCGAGGTGCAGCTCCTCGATGCGCTTCTCCAGGGAGGTGATGCGGGCCAGAGCACTATCACGGTCGGCGACGAGCTTGGTGATGCGGTCGTCCACCTGGCCGCGGTCGTAACCACGCCGCACGAGCTCGAAGCCGAAGGGGGAGGATGTGTCGCTCATGGGGTTCCTGTCGAAAGAGACCGGTGAGGGGTGATAGGGGGAATCCTAGGGGCCGAGGCGGCGTGTCATCGAGCGGATGCCTGTTTGATCTGGAGAATGTCCAGCCTTTCGGGTGGCCGTTTTGCGACATGTTCCGGCGGCTTTCCCCGAGTTCCGGCCACGGAGTGTCACTGACGGGGTGTCGACCCGGGTGCCCGCCCCTCACCCGCCCGTCGTCCGTCCGTCGTCTGTCCGTCAACCGGCCGCCGCCCGCCCGTGAGGCGATCCCCGGGCGGCGGACAGACGGCGGGGCGCATCAGTCCGCGCCCGCCTTGCTACTCGAACGAGTCACTCCGGCCGCGGCCCCCGCCTTGACGCCGGACGCGCCCGACTTGCCGCCACCGGACGGGGCCTCGAACGACTCCAGCGCCTCCAGCACGTCCTGGACCCGGGAGATCTCGGCCTGGATGTCCTGCCGACGGCGGGTCAGCACATCCAGCTCCCGCTGGGCCTCCGCGACCAGGTGCTCCGCCTCCGCCTGGGCCTCGGCCCTGATGGCCTCGCCCTCCCGGGTCAGCGTCGCCTTCTTCTGCTCGGCCTCCTTGAGCAGGCCCTCCGCCTTCTTGACCGCGGCGATACGGATGCCCGCCGCCTCCGAGTTGGTGTCCGCGAGCAGCTCCTTGGCCTTCGCCGTGGCCTCCTCGCTCTGCTCGGTCGCGGCCTTCACCAGCTGGTCGACGCGCTCGCCCGCGGTCCGCATCTGCTCGCTGGTCTCCCGGCGGGCCCGCTCGTGCAGCTCCTCGACCTCGCTCTCCACCCGGGCCCGCAGCTCCTCGCCCCGCTCCCTTATGGCGGTGGCGTCCCGGCGCGCGCCCACGAGCAGCTCATCGGCGTCCGTACGGGCCTTCTCCACCAGGGTGTTGCCCTCGACCGTGGCCGCCGCCACCAGCCGCTCGGCCTCCTGACGGGCCGCACCGACCATGGTGTCCGCCTGCTCCTCGGCCTCCAGCGCGGCCCGGAGGGCCTCCTCCTGGGCCTTGCCGATGAGCTGGTCCGCCTGCTCGGCGGCGTCGGAGCGGCGCTTGGCCGCGGCCTCCCTGGCCTCGTCCAGGGTCCGCTCGGAGCTCTCGCGCGCGTCGGTACGGGTGCGCTCGGCCGCCGCGTCCGCCTCGTCCGCCACCTTCAGCGCCTCGGCCCGGATCCGTTCGGCGGCCCGCTGGGCGGAGCCCACGGTCTCGGCGGCCTCGGCCCGCAGTCGCTCGGCGTCGGCGGTGGCCTCGGCGTGGAGGTGTTCGGCTTCGGTGGTGGCTTCGGTGATGAGCTGGTCGGCCTGTTCGGCGGCGTCGGAGCGGCGCTTGTCGGCCGCCTGCCGCGCCTCGTCGAGGATCCGGGCGCTGTCGGTACGGATCCGCTCGGCGTCGGCCGTGGCGTCGCCCACGAGCCGTTCGGCGTCGGCGGTGGCCTCGGCGTGGAGGTGTTCGGCTTCGGTGGTGGCTTCGGTGATGAGCTGGTCGGCCTGTTCGGCGGCGTCGGAGCGGCGC
>NZ_JBHVHF010000048.1:0-12931 GCF_042800315.1 Streptomyces sp. NPDC057638 | reverse complement strand
CTTGTCGGCCGCCTGCCGCGCCTCGTCCAGGACCTGTTCGCTCTCGGTACGGATCCGCTCGGCCTCACCGGCCGCCTCGCCGACGAGCCGGTCCGCCTGGGCGGCGGCCTCGGAGCGGATGCGGTTGGCGTCGCCCCGGGCGTCCGCGCGGGTACGGGCCGCGTCCTGCTCGGCCGAGGCGAGCGCGTCCGATGCCTCCGTACGCATGCGCTGCGCGTACTCCGAGGCGTCCGAACGGGCCTTGGCGGCCTCGGCGGTGGCGTCGGCGACCTTCTTCTCCGCCAGCTCGGTGGCCTCGGTGACGGTCTGTTCGGCGAGGGCGGTCGCTTCGGTGACGGTCTGTTCGGCGAGCGTGTTCGCCTCGGCGACGGTCCGCTCGGCCAGCTCGGTGGCCTCGGTGACGGTCCGTTCCGCGAGCGCGCTCGCCTCGGTGACCGTGCGCTCGGCGAGTTCGGCGGCGGCGGTGGCCTCCGCCTGGGAGCGCTGCCGCTGGGCCGCCGCGTCCTCGGCCGCCCGCTCCCGCTCCGCGTGGGCGTCGGAGCGGACCCGGTCCGCCTCCTCCTGCGCCTCGCTACGGGCGCGCTCGGCCGCGTGCTCGGCCGCCGAACGGAGCCCGGTGATCTCCTCCTCGGCCTGCTCGTGCAGCCCGGCCACGGAGTCGCGCACCTGCCTGGCCGTCTGCTCGGCCGCCGTGACCATCTCGGTGGCGCGCTGATCGGCCTCCTCCACCAGGCGGTGGGCCTCGGTCTGGGCCTCCTCCACCCGGTTGCGGGCGGAGGCCAGCAGCTCCTCGCTCTGCTCGCGGGCGCTCTCGCGCTCCTGCCCGGCCTCGGTGCGCGCCGACTCCAGCAGCGACTCGGCCTCCCGGCGGCGGCGTACCGCCTCCTCCTGGGCGGCGGCCAGGGCCTCGGCGGCCTCCGCTCCCACCCGGTCGGCGGCCGCGCCGGCCTCGGCGCGCAGCCGGTCCGCTGTCTCCTGGGCCTCGGTCGTCAGCCGCTCGGCCTCCGCGGCGGCGTCGCTCCGCAGCCGTACCGCCACGTTCTCCGCCTCGGCGCGGGAGGCGGAGGCGTCGGCGGCGGCCTCGGTGCGCAGCCGCTCGGCCTCGGCCTCGGCCTGGGCGCGCAGGGTACCGAGACGCTCGTGCGACTCCGTACGGGCGCGCTCGGTCTCCTCGGCGGCCTCCCGGCGGATCCGCTCGCCCTCGGTGCGGGCGTCGGTGAGGGTCTCCTCGGCGGCGGACAGCCGGGACTCGGTGTCCGCCTGGAGCCGGGCCAGCTCCTCGGCGGCCTCCTCCTGGCGGGCGGCCACGGCGCGCTCGGTCTCCTGGCGCAGCCCGGCGGCGGTGGCCTCGGCGGCCTCACGGACCGACTCGGCCTGCTCCTCGGCCTCGGTGCGCAGCTGCTCGGCCTCGGCGCGGGTGCGCTCCAGCGTCTCCTCGGCCTGGCGCCGCAGGGTGGTGGCCCGCTCGGCGGCCTCGGTGCGCAGCCGCTCGCTCTCCGCGTTCGCGGCCGAGCGCAGCTCGTCGGCGTCGGTACGGGCCTTGGTGAGCAGCTCCTCGGTGGTGCTCGCGGCCTCCTCGATCTGCTGGACGGCCTCGCGGCGGGCCTCCGAGCGGATCCGCTCGCCCTCCGCGACCGCCTCCGAGCGCAGCTGTTCGGCCTCGCCGCGGAGCCGTCGCGCCTCCTCCTGGAGTTCGACGGTCTTGGCGCGGTACTCCTTGGTGTCGTCCTTGGCCGCGCCCTTGAGCTGGTCGGCCTGTTCGGCGGCCTCGCCACGGAGCCGGTCGGCCTCGGCCCCGGCCTCGGTACGGATCCGCTCGGCCTCCTCGCCCGCTTTGCGGGTGGTCTCCCGGGCGTCGTCGGACGCCCTGGTGAGGATCTCCTCGGCGGACCTGGCGGCCTTGGCGAGGGTCGCGGCGGCGTCCTCGGCGGCGGCCGTGCGGGCGGTCTCGGCGGCGGTGGCGAGCTGCCGCTCGGCCTCGTCCCGCGCGTCGGCGAGGACTTGCTCGGCCTCGGCGCGCAGCGCGTCCGCGTCGCCGGTGGCCTCGGCGACCAGCCGGGCGATCTCGGCCTTGGCGGTGCGGGTGCGCTGCTCGTTGACGGACTCGGCGCTCGTGACCTGCTTGGCGGCGGCGTCCTTGGCCTCGCCCAGGACCTTCTCGGCCTCGGCGCGTGCCTCGCGCAGCCGCTCCTCGGCCTCCTGGGCGCGCTGGTCGGCGGCGCGGCTCAGTTCGGTGGCCCGCTGACGGGCCTGTTCGGTCTCGGCGGCGGTGGAGGTGCGCAGCCGCTCGGCGTGGCTGGTGGCCTCCTGGGCCTGGCTGGAGGCGGCGTTGAGCAGCCGTTCGGCGTCCTTGCGGGCCCGCAGCAGGATCGCTTCCGCGTCGGCACGGGCCGCCTCGGCCTCGGCGACGAGCCGCTGTCGTGCCTCGTCGGCGACGCGGGCGGCGTCGGTGCGGGCCTTGGCGAGCGACTGCTCGGCCTCGGCGCGGGACTCGTCGAGGAGCCGACGGGCCTGGGACTCGGTGCGGGCGCGCAACTGCTCGGCCCAGGCCACGTTCTCGTTGACATGCGCCTCGACGGTGCGGCGCCGCTCGGCCAGTTCCTGGTCGAGCCGCTGGCGGCGCTGGTTGGCCTCCGTGTGCAGCTCGGCCTGGAGCCGGGCCTGGTGTTCGGCGTGCTCCTGGAGGATGCGCTGGGTCTGGGCGCGGGCCTCGCGCAGCTCGCGCTCGGCGTCCATGCGCATCTGGTCGGCCTGCGCCTGGGCGTTACGCAGCGCCTGTTCGGCCTGGTAGCCCAGGTCCGCGCTGTCGTACGCGGGGCGGGCGGCGAGGTTGCGGCGCGCCTCATGGAGCTTGGCTCGCAATACCTCGACCTGGTAGCCGAGGTCCTCGGCGTGCTGGACGGCCTTCTCCCGCTCGGTCTTCAGCCGGTCCATCTCGGCTTCCCACCGCGAGAGGTGGTCGTCGTCAGCTCGGTGGCTCTCCTGGCGTTCGTAGCCCCGCACTGCGCGGTCCCATCCGTCCCCTGGTCGCAACTGACTCCACAAGCACCGCTCGCCCGGCGAGCGGCCCCCCGGGGAATGGTGACAGATCACTTCGCGGGGACGCGGTGCGGCCCCGACCCGGCCCCGGCCCGGAATCGCCCACTCTACCGGGCCGGGAATGCGGAGGTCAGTGCTCCTTGGTCAGTGCTCCGTGGCGGAGGTGACGAGTTCGGTCAGGACCCCGTGGCAGTCCTTGGGGTGCAGGAAGGTGATCCGGGATCCCATCGAGCCGGTCCTCGGCCGCTCGTACAGCACGCGTACCCCCTTCTCGCGGATCGACTCCGCGTCCGCGTCCACGTCGGCGGTGCCGAAGGCGATGTGGTGGACGCCCTCGCCGTTCTTGGCGAGCCATTTACCGACGGGGGAGTCGTCACGGATGGGCTGGAGCAGCTGGAGATAGGAGGCGCCCCCGTCGGACGTCTCGTTGATCTTGAGCATGGCCTCCCGTACGCCCTGCTCCTCGTTGACTTCGGTGTGGTGGACCTCGAAACCGTAGGTCGCCCGGTAGAACTCGACGGTCGCGTCGAGGTCGTGGCAGGCGATCCCGATGTGATCGATACGCGTCAGCATCCCCCCAGTGCAACGCCCTGACGGGGGCGCGCGCAAGGTGCGCGCGATCACACGCGCCCACCGGTGACCCCGCGCCGTACCGCTCAGTACATTTGAGGTAAACCCTCGTTCACTCCGCGGCCCGCAGGGGCCGGATTGGGGATCAGCCTCATGTCAGGAACGACCGGTACCACCTCGGTGATCGTCGCGGGGGCCAGAACGCCCATGGGCCGGCTGCTCGGCTCGCTGACGTCGTTCTCCGGCGCCGAACTGGGCGGGGTCGCGATCAAGGCGGCGCTGGACCGGGCCGGGATCGGACCCGACCAGGTCGACTATGTGATCATGGGGCAGGTGCTCCAGGCCGGGGCCGGGCAGATCCCCGCGCGCCAGGCCGCCGTCCGGGCCGGGATCCCGATGCGGGTGCCCGCGCTCACGATCAACAAGGTCTGTCTCTCCGGGCTCGACGCCATCGCCCTGGCCGACCAGCTCATCCGCGCGGGCGAGTTCGACATCGTCGTCGCGGGTGGCCAGGAGTCCATGACCAACGCGCCGCACCTGCTGCCCAAGTCCCGTACGGGCTTCAAGTACGGGGCGGTGGAGATGCTCGACGCGATGGCGTACGACGGGCTCACCGACGCCTTCGAGAACATCGCCATGGGCGAGTCCACCGAGAAGCACAACACCCGGCTGGGCCTCGGCCGCGCCGAGCAGGACGCGTTCGCCGCCCTCTCCCACCAGCGCGCCGCCGCCGCCCGCAAGAACGGCCTCTTCGACGCCGAGATCACCCCGGTCGAGATCCCCCAGCGCAAGGGCGATCCGGTCGTCGTCGACGCCGACGAGGGCATCCGCCCGGACACCACCGTCGAATCGCTGGCCCGGCTGCGCCCCGCCTTCGCCCAGGACGGCACCATCACCGCCGGCACCTCCTCGCAGATCTCCGACGGCGCGGCGGCGGTCGTGGTCATGAGCCGGGCCAAGGCGGAGGAACTCGGTCTGGAGTGGCTGGCCGAGATCGGCGCCCACGGCAACGTCGCGGGCCCCGACAACTCGCTCCAGTCCCAGCCGTCGAACGCCATCCGGCACGCGCTCGGCAAGGAGGGCATCACCGTCGGCGACCTCGATCTGATCGAGATCAACGAGGCGTTCGCGGCGGTCGCCGTGCAGTCCATGAAGGATCTCGGGGTATCCCCCGAAAAGGTGAACGTCAACGGCGGCGCCATCGCGCTGGGCCACCCCATCGGCATGTCCGGCGCCCGGCTGGTGCTCCATCTCGCGCTGGAGCTGCGCCGCCGGGGCGGCGGCGTCGGCGCGGCGGCGCTGTGCGGCGGCGGCGGGCAGGGCGACGCGCTGATCGTGCGCGTCCCGGGCCGGGACTGAGCCACGCGACGGGACCGGACCGTGTGACGGCACTGGACCGTGCGACGGGACGGGACGGGACCGGACCGTGTGACGGGACCGGGCCGTGCGACCGGTCCGCGGCGCGTGACGGGTCTGAAGCGCGTGACCGGGCGGGTCCGGCCGCTCCCGCGCTTCAGGCCCGGCCGGGCCGGACGGGGAAGGGCCGACCCGCTGGGGCACGCCCGGCCGGATGGGGCGCGGCTGACGTGGGAAGGGTCCCGACTGATCGGGAACGGTCCGGCCCCGGCCCGGCCCCGCGCGGAGCGGCCGTACTCCGGTTCCGCTCCCGACGCCCGACTCCCGACCGGCCGGTCCCGGTCATGACCGAACTCTGAGTTGAGGAGCGCCGTGATGGTGGATGTGCCCGAGCTGGTCTCCCGCGCCCGGGAGGGCCACCCCCGCGCCGTGGCGCGGCTGATCTCCCTGGTCGAGGGGGCCTCGCCGCAGTTGCGCGAGGTGATGGCGGCGCTCGCCCCGCTGACCGGCCGGGCGTACGTGGTCGGGCTGACCGGCTCGCCCGGCGTCGGCAAGTCCACCTCGACCTCCGCCCTGGTCACGGCCTACCGCAAGGCGGGCAAGCGGGTCGGGGTGCTCGCCGTCGACCCCTCCTCGCCGTTCTCCGGCGGGGCGCTCCTCGGGGACCGGGTCCGGATGTCGGACCACGCCTCCGACCCCGGTGTCTATATCCGTTCGATGGCGACCCGGGGGCATCTGGGCGGTCTGGCGTGGGCCGCGCCCCAGGCGATCCGGGTCCTGGACGCGGCGGGCTGTGACGTGGTCCTGGTGGAGACCGTCGGGGTGGGGCAGTCCGAGGTGGAGATCGCCGCGCAGGCCGACACCTCGGTGGTGCTGCTGGCGCCGGGGATGGGCGACGGCATCCAGGCCGCGAAGGCGGGGATCCTGGAGATCGGCGATGTGTACGTGGTGAACAAGGCCGACCGCGACGGCGCCGACGCCACCGCGCGCGAGCTGAACCACATGCTCGGCCTCGGTGAGGCCCGTGGCCCCGGCGACTGGCGGCCCCCCATCGTGCGGACCGTCGCCGCACGCGAGGAGGGCATCGACGAGCTGGTGGAGGCGCTGGAGAAGCACCGGGCGTGGATGGAGGAGCGCGGGGTGCTGGCCGAGCGGCGCCGTCGCCGGGCGGCCGTCGAGATCGAGACGATCGCGGTGACGGCCCTGCGGGAGCGGATCGGCGATCTGCACGGGGACCGGCGGCTGGGCGCGCTGGCGGAGTCGGTCGCGCGCGGGGAGCTGGATGTGTACCGGGCGGCGGACAGTCTGGTGGAGGGAGTGACCCGGCCCTCGGTCACCGGTGACGCTGGGTGATCGCCGGCCTGTGGCCCCTCCCGGAGCGGCCGCCCCCCGATCCGGCCGGGCGGCGATCTGAAACTCACTCGCACGAGTGAATTTCCTGTCGGCTGGGGAGGGCGGGGAGGGCCGGTGACCGGTCTGGTGATCGGTCCGGTCCGGTGATCGGTCCGGTGACTGGTCCGGTCCGGTGATCGGTCCGGTGTCCGGTCCCGTTTCCGGTGAGGCGCGGCCCGGGTGTGGGCCGCGCCCGGTCGGATCAGTCGTCCTGGGAGAGGGTCGCCTTCGCGGTCTTCGCGTCGACCCGGACGTCGTGCTCGGCGCCGTCCTCGGCGCGCACCTCGACCTCCCAGCGGCCGTCGTCGAACTCGACCTCGGTCACGGTGCCCGGCTGGAGCTTCAGCGCGGCGGCCTCCGCGCGCTGGGCGTTCACGGCGGCGGAGGCGGCGGCCTCGCGCTCGGCACGGTCGTCGGCGTCGTCGGCACGGTCTCCGTCGCGGTCGTCGGTGTCGTCGCGGTCGTCCGCGTCGTCCCGGTCGCCAGCGCGGTCGTCGTCCCGGTCGTCCCGGTCGTCGGTGTCGTCGTCCGTCGTCACCTTCAGGACCTCACCCGAACCCGCGTCGACGCGCACCTCGCGCTCCAGGCCGTCCTTGGCCCGGATGTCGACCTCCCAGTGGCCCGCGCCGTCGTCGTCGCGGTCGACCGACTCCACCGTGCCCGCCGCCTTCTTCAGCGCCGCGTCCACGGCCTGGGCGGAGGTGATCCTGGAGGCGGGCGGGGTGTCGTCGCCCGAGGCCGCCACCGCGGTGACGGCGCCGCCGCCCACCAGGGCCGCCGCCACGGCCGCCGCGACGATCATCTTGCGCTTCATGAGGGTTCCTTCCGGTCCATCGGCTTGACGTCCACCAATCTCGCCGGGCGATGCTGAACGCAGCCTGAAGCCACCTGAAGCCTTCTTCAGCTTGGTTTGCGACCCTGGGAACCATGCGTGTGCTGATCGTGGAGGACGAGCGGCGGCTGGCCGTCTCCCTCGCCAGGGGACTGACCGCCGAGGGCTATGCCGTGGACGTCGTCCACGATGGGCTCGAAGGGCTCCACATGGCCTCCGAGGGCGCCTATGACCTGCTGATCCTCGACATCATGCTCCCCGGCATGAACGGCTACCGGGTCTGCGCCACCCTGCGCGCCGCCGGGAACGAGGTGCCGATCCTGATGCTCACCGCCAAGGACGGTGAGTACGACGAGGCCGAGGGCCTCGACACGGGCGCGGACGACTATCTGACCAAGCCGTTCTCGTATGTCGTCCTCGTCGCCCGGGTCAAGGCGCTCCTGCGCCGCCGGGCGCGCGCGGGTGCCTCCCCGGTGCTCACGGTCGGGGATCTGCGGATGGACACCGCCGCCCGCCGGGTCTTCCGGGGCGAGGAGGGGCAGGAGGTCGCCCTCACCGCCAAGGAGTTCGCCGTGCTGGAGCAGCTCGCCGTCCGGGCGGGCGAGGTCGTCAGCAAGGCCCAGATCCTGGAGCATGTGTGGGACTTCGCCTACGACGGCGACCCCAACATCATCGAGGTCTACATCAGCGCCCTGCGCCGCAAGCTCGGCGCGCCCCGCATCCAGACCGTGCGCGGCGCCGGATACCGGCTGGTGGCCGGATGATCCGCTCGGTCCGGGCCAAGGCGGCGCTCGGGGCGACGGTCGTGGTGGCCGTGGCCCTGGTCGCGGCGGGCCTCGCGCTGCTGTGGGCGCTCCAGACCAGCCTCAAGGACCAGGCGGGCCTCCAGGCCGAGGTCACCGCCCGGGAGACGGCCGTCGCCATCGCCGCGGGCCGCCCGGTCGACCTCTCCGACGGCGAGGACCGCCCGCTCCAGATCGTCGACGAGGACGGTCATGTCCGGCGGGCGAGCGAGGGCCTGGAGGCGATCACCGGTACGGGCAGTACGGAGGTGACGCCCCGCCCCGCGCCGGACGGACGCGGCGACGGTGACCGGAACGCCGGTGAACGGGACGCCGACGATGACGAGGGCGGCGACGAGGCCGACGACGACCCCGAGCCGGGCCGGGTCTCCACCAAGGACGCCCGCCTCCACGACGGCACGGCGACCTTCGACGGCGACCGGGCCGACTACCGCTTCGCCGCGGTCGAGGTGACCCCGCCCGGCGAGGACGCGGGCACCCTCACCGTCTACGCGGGTGCCCCCCTGGCCTCCGAGCGGGAGGCCGTCGAGACCGCGCGCTCCGCGCTGCTGGTGGGGCTGCCGGTGCTGCTGGTGGTCGTCGGCGGGGTGACCTGGCTGACCACCCGCAGGGCGCTGCGGCCGGTCGAGGACATCCGGTCCGAGATGGCCGCGATCACCCACTCCGAGGACCTCTCCCGGCGGGTGCCGGAACCGGACTCGCAGGACGAGGTGGCGCGGCTGGCCCGGACCACCAACGAGACGCTCGCCGCGCTGGAGGCGTCGGTGGAGCGGCAGCGGCGGTTCGTCGCCGACGCCTCGCACGAGCTGCGCAGCCCCATCGCCTCGCTCCGCACCCAGCTGGAGGTGGGCGCGGCCCATCCGGAGCTGCTGGATGTGCCGGGGGCGGTCGCCGACACCGTACGGCTTCAGCAGCTCGCGGCCGATCTGCTGCTGCTGGCCCGGCTGGACGCGGGGGAGCGGGCCGGGCGGACCCGGATCGACCTCGGGGCGCTGGTGCGCGAGGAGGTCTCCCAGCGGGCCCAGGACGCGATGCCCGTCACGGTGGACGGCTCGCCCGGGACGGCGCCTCAGGCGCTGGAGGTCGAGGGGTCGCGCTCCCAGCTGGCGCGGGTGCTGGGCAATCTGCTGGACAACGCGCAGCGGCACGCCAGGGCCTCGGTCACCGTCTCCGTACGCCGTGAGGCGGGGAACGTGGTGCTGCGGGTCGCCGACGACGGCGCCGGGGTGCCGGAGGAGGAGCGGGAGCGGATCTTCGAGCGGTTCGTCCGGCTGGACGACGCCCGGACCCGGGACGAGGGCGGCGCCGGGCTCGGTCTCGCCATCGCCCGGGATGTGGCCGGGCGGCACGGCGGTGGGCTCACCGTGCGGCGGTCGCCGGAGGGCGGGGCGCTCTTCGAGCTGCGGCTGCCGGGGGTCTGACCGCGGGTGGGTCCGGCCCGGGGACGGCCGGTCGTGGCGGGGTCCCGGAGTACGGGGTGGGATGGCTGTCCGGGCGGGTCGCCGTCGGGGCGCGGTGGCGCCTGGGGGACGGCGGCGGGACGGGGGACGACCGCCCGGCGGGGTCGGTCAGCCCTTGCCGCGACGGCCGCGCAGATGGTCGGCGACCGGGGAGAGCGAGGCACGCAGGGCGGTCAGCGCCTCGGGGGTCATCAGGTCGATGAAGTGCTTGCGCACGGAGGCGACATGGTGCGGCGCGACCTTGCGCATGGTGGCCTGGCCGTGGTCGGTCAGCACGGCGTAGAGCCCGCGCCGGTCCGACTCGCAGTTCTCCCGGCGGACCAGGCCCGCGTTCTCCATCCGGGTGATCTGGTGCGAGAGCCTGCTCTTCGACTGGAGCGTGGCGGCGGCCAGATCGCTCATCCGCATCCGCTGATCGGCCGACTCCGAGAGGTTGACCAGGATCTCGTAATCGTTGTTGGTCAGTCCGAACGGCTGGAGGTCCTTCTCCAGCTGGTGCATCAGCAGCCGGCTGACATCCAGGTGGGTGCGCCAGGTGCGCTGCTCGTCATCGGTCAGCCAGCGGGTGGCCGTCTCGGTCTCCATATTTGGATTCTACCTAAGAAGTTGAAAAGCGGACGAAGTTTGGTTGAGAACTCCGGCACCGATGCGGGGGCGCGTGACGGGCGCGGCGCGCGGAGGCCGGACGGTCCGCGCAGCGTACAGGCGCGCAGACGTTCGACGTCACACTCCGCAGACTACCGCTCACAGCCCGAAGCGACGCTGGAGGTCTCCCAGCTGTCCGGGCAGACGGGAGGAGGATCCGTGTTGACCCGGTGCCGGGGCCGGTGCGCCATGCCCGCCCGGCGCCCCGTCGGCGTGCGGTGTCGCGCCCGTCACCGCCTGGGGCAGCAGGGACTCGGTGGACTGGAGCAGTACCGTCCCCGCCCCCACGAACTCGAACTGGTGCTCCTCGCCGGAGGCCCCGCCGATCCCCGTCAGCGCCCGCAGCCCGCCCATCACCCCGCTCATATAGCCGTGGTCGTAGTGGTGGCACGGCGAGGGGCAGTCCGCCCAGCCGACCAGGGCCTGCGGATCCACCCGGATAGGGGGTTCCATGAAGACCACCGGACCGTTCGAGGCGGCCACGAACTTCCCCGTACCCAGCAGCGTCAGAAAGCCCGGCACGATCGACTGCTTCAGCGCCAGCGAGGGCTGGTAGGCCAGCAGGTTCCCGGCCCGGATGGTCAGATTGCCCTCGTCCAGGTCGTATGAGTTGACGTCGAAGGCGCGGTCGGCGAGCAGCATCTTGCCGCTGCCCTCCGCGACCACCCACTCCCCGGCGTGCAGCGGGGAGTGGAACGAGGACCTCAGCAGCCGCTCGAAGCCGACATGGCCGAAGCCGTTGAAGTCGATCCGCCCGTAGTAGGCGATCATCTTCCCCTTCTGCAGGAACCACTGGTTCCCCTTGAGTTCCACACAGAAGGTGTAGTCATTGACGTTGTCATCGCCCGGGAGGGTCATCGGGTCGAAGATCACGGGAGTGGTCACAGCTTCTCCTCCGATGCCTGGACATAGACCATGCCGCTGCCGCTCAGTTCGAGCTGGAACGCCTCGCCCGAGCCGCGCCCCACCAGATCGCGCAGCCCGATAGCGGTCGAGAGCTTGTTCCGTACGTCGCCGTGGTGGGCCACATACGCCTGCGGGTCGACATGGACCGCGCGTCCCGGCGAGATCGGCAGCTCGATCACCCCGCCGTGCGCCATCACCGCGACCGCGCCGTGGCCGCGCAGCGTGGTGGTGAACAGGCCCTGGCCGCTGACCTGGCCCCGGACCATGCCCATGACTCCGCCCTGGGCGCCGAGAAAGAGGGTGCCCTGCTCCAGCGCCCCGTCGAAGGCGAGCAGCCGGTCCGCCTCCACGCAGAGGGTGTCACCGGCCAGCTCGATCACCTGGATGTGGTGGCCGCCATGGCCGAAGAGGACCGTGCCCGAGCCCTCCACCGTCATCATCGGGGTCGCCTCGCCCGCCACCCGGCGGCCGATCATCGAGGCGATGCCGCCCTGGCCGCCGGTCAGGTTCGGGGTGAAGGAGACCTCGCCGGTGTAGGCGAGCATCGCGCCGCGCTGGCTGAACATCCGCTGCCCCGGCGCGAGGGTGGCCTCCACCATCCTGCTGTTGATCTCGCGGAACGGCATCAGACCTCCCCTCCCACCGTGTTGCGTTCGCTGGGCTGGACGTAGACGAGCCCCTCACCCTCGAACCGGATCTGGAACGCCTCGCCCCCGCCCTCGCCGGCCAGGGTGCGGAAGGTGACCCCGGACTGGAAGTGCTGCCGGAGGCTGCCCTGGTGGGCGACGTAGGCGCCGGGGTCGACCGAGAGCGGGTAGTCGGGGGTCACCCGCAACACCACGGCCTGGCCGTCCGACATGATCGCGGCCTGACCGGTGCCCTCCACGGTGGTGGTGAAGAGTCCCGTGCCGCTCGCGCCGCCGCGCAGCCCGGTGAAGCTGGTACCGGTCCGCAGGGCGCCGTCGGCGCAGAGCAGATTGCTCGACTCGACGTAGAGCTTCTCGCCACGCAGCGCCACCAGATTGATCTCGGAGGCGCGGTCGGCGAAGAAGCAGGTGCCCTGGCCCTTCACCTCCATCATGGTCATCTGCTCCCCGGTGAGACGGCGGGTGACCATGCCCCGGATGCCCTCGCCGCCACCGGTCAGCTTCTTGAAGGCCATCTGGCCGTCGTACGCGACCATCGACCCGTTCTTCGCACGGACGGCGTCGCCGGTCATGTCGACCGCGAGCACCTTGCTCCCCTGGAGCCGGAACGTTGCCACCCAGCGACGGTAACCGGCCCCGGCCGGAACGGGACAGAGCCGCACGGGCCCGTTTCGCACCCCGGCGGCCGGACGGAGGATGACGGCTGCGACAATGGGCCCGCGCTTGTGAGCGCATTCACAAGATCGTCTCCCCCCGAAGGTGCCTCCCGTGGACATCAAGACCGCCGCCGCTCTCCACCGACTCCGCCTGGTCTCCCTGCCGGAGGGTGTCTCCTTCATCCTGCTGCTGATCGCCTCCGTGCTGAAGCGCACCACCGACTTCAACGCCGTCGGCCCGCTCGGCATGATCCACGGCCTGCTCTTCGTCGTGTACGTCCTGTTCTGGGCCGACTCCTGGAACCGCACCAAGTGGGACCTGAAGACCGCGGCGCTCTACTTCCTGCTGGCCGTGGTGCCCTTCGGCGGCTTCGTCGCCGAGCGCAAGCTCAAGCGGGCCGCGGACGACGAGGTGATCGCGGCGCGGGCGCGGCGCGAGGGCGTCGTCGGCGCCTGAGGGCCTTGAGGGGTGGGGGTCCCTGGCCCCTGCCCCTTGCCCCTGGCTCTTGCCCCTGAGCCCTTTTGCCTCTGAGCCCTTTTGCCCCTGGCCCTTGGCTTTGGCCGGCGCCCAGCCCCGGCCCGAGGCCGTGTCGCCGGCGCCGAGCCGTGGCGCTGTGGGCCTCCG
>NZ_JBHVHF010000047.1:0-35674 GCF_042800315.1 Streptomyces sp. NPDC057638 | reverse complement strand
CGGGAGCGCGGGGCCGGAGCCGTCCGGTGAGACGTGGGCGCGCGGACTACAGTCCGGCGGCGGTGCGCAGGGCGTCGACGCGGTCGGTGCGCTCCCAGGTGAAGTCGGGCAGCTCACGGCCGAAGTGGCCGTAGGCGGCGGTCTGGGTGTAGATCGGCCGCAGCAGGTCGAGATCGCGGATGATCGCGGCCGGGCGCAGATCGAAGACGGCGGCGATGGCCCGCTCGATCTTCTCCACCTCGATGGTCGCGGTGCCGAAGGTCTCGACGAAGAGCCCGACCGGCTCGGCCTTGCCGATCGCGTACGCGACCTGCACCTCGCAGCGCGCCGCCAGGCCCGCCGCGACGACGTTCTTGGCCACCCAGCGCATGGCGTACGCGGCCGAGCGGTCCACCTTCGACGGGTCCTTGCCCGAGAACGCGCCGCCACCGTGCCGGGCCATGCCCCCGTACGTATCAATGATGATCTTGCGGCCGGTCAGGCCCGCGTCACCCATCGGACCACCGATCTCGAACCGGCCCGTCGGGTTCACCAGCAGCCGGTATCCCTCGGTGTCGAGCTTGATGCCGTCCTCGACCAGTTCCTTGATGACGTGCTCGACCACGAACTCGCGGATGTCGGGAGCGAGCAGCGAGTCCAGGTCGATGTCCGACGCGTGCTGCGAGGAGACCACCACGGTGTCCAGGCGGACCGCCTTGTCACCGTCGTACTCGATGGTGACCTGCGTCTTGCCGTCCGGGCGCAGATACGGGATGGTCCCGTTCTTGCGGACCTCCGACAGCCGCCGGGAGAGCCGGTGCGCCAGGTGGATCGGCAGCGGCATCAGCTCCGGCGTCTCGTCGCACGCGTAGCCGAACATCAGCCCCTGGTCACCAGCGCCCTGCCGGTCCAGGTCGTCACCCTCGCCGGCGGCGCCCTCCACCCGCGCCTCGTACGCGGTGTCGACACCCTGCGCGATATCCGGGGACTGCGCCCCGATGGAGACCGACACACCGCAGGACGCGCCGTCGAAGCCCTTTTTCGACGAGTCGTAACCGATCTCCAGGATCGTGTTGCGGACCAGCGTCGGGATGTCGGCGTACGCCTTCGTGGTGACCTCGCCGGCCACATGGACCAGACCGGTCGTGATCAAGGTCTCCACGGCCACACGGGAGGACGGGTCCTCCTTCAGCAGGGCGTCGAGAATGGTGTCGCTGATCTGATCGGCGATCTTGTCGGGGTGACCCTCGGTCACGGACTCCGAGGTGAAGAGACGGCGGGACACATCGCTCCCTGGGGTTGCAGCGGCTGCTGGCTGATCATTGTTGGACCGGCAGGGGGCTGCGCCCCGCGACGTTCCGTGGGCCAGTTTATCCGCCGACCTGCGGCAGCGGTCCACCCGTCTCGCGGTACGGGTGTCAGGGGTACCTCTGACGAGATGCCCGTGGTATGGCGTTCACCTGCGACTGGACCACTGGTGAGCAGGGCGGGGACGAGATCCGGAACCCGGCGCGTCCCCGTGATTCCCCTACAATTCAGCACTTTCAAGGATGACGTGATTGTCACACCATACGAGGGGTGACCAGGTCCCAGACGGTGTCCGCGAGGGCCTCCTTCGGCCCGTGGGGCACCGGGGTCTCCGTGCCGTCGGCGGCGAGGACCACGGCCTCGTTCTCCTCGGAACCGAAGGTCTTGCGCTCCCCCACCTCATTGACGACCAGCAGGTCACAGCCCTTGCGCCGGAGCTTGGCCCGGCCGTTGGCGAGCACGTCGTCGGTCTCGGCGGCGAAGCCGACGACGATCTGGCCCGCCCGGGGCCGCGCGGCGGCGATCTCGGCGAGGATGTCCGGGTTGCGGACCAGGGCGAGCGGAGCGGGCTCCTCCCCGTCCCGCTTCTTGATCTTCCCGCTGGCGTAGTCGGCGGGACGGAAGTCGGCCACGGCGGCGGCCATCACCACGGCGTCCGCGTCCGGGGCGGCCGCGAGGACCGCCTCACGCAGCTCCACGGCGGTCCCGACCCGTACGACATCGACCCCGGCCGGATCCGGCAGCTGGGTGTTCGCGGCGACCAGGGTCACCCGGGCCCCCCGGGCCGCGGCCGTACGGGCGAGGGCGTACCCCTGCTTACCGGAGGAACGGTTGCCCAGGAAGCGCACGGGGTCCAGCGGCTCCCGGGTACCGCCCGCGCTGATCACGACATGCCGTCCGGCCAGATCAGCCGTGAGAGAGCCCCGGGCGAGCACCCGGCGGCAGACCTCGAAGATCTCGGCCGGGTCCGGCAGCCGCCCCTTGCCGGTGTCGACACCGGTCAGCCGGCCCACGGCGGGCTCGATGACGATCACACCACGGCGGCGCAGCGTGGCCACGTTCTCCTGGGTGGCGGGGTGCTCCCACATCTCGGTGTGCATCGCGGGGGCGAGCACGACCGGACAGCGCGCGGTCAGCAGCGTGTTGGTGAGGAGGTCGTCGGCGAGGCCATGGGCGGCCTTGGCCAGCAGATCGGCGGTGGCGGGGGCGACGACCACCAGATCGGCGCCCTGCCCGATCCGGACATGGGGCACCTCGTGCACATCGGACCAGACCTCGGTGGAGACGGGCTGTCCCGAGAGGGCCGACCAGGTCGCCTCGCCCACGAAGTGGAGCGCCGAGGCGGTCGGCACCACACGGACTCCATGACCGGACTCCGTCAGCCGTCGCAGCAGCTCACACGCCTTGTAGGCGGCGATGCCCCCGCTGACGCCCAGGACGACCCTCGGCTTCGCGGGCTGCTGCGGCTGCTCCGTGTGGTCCACGTTGTCTCCCCTGTCTCGGACGGCCTCCCCGGTACCGGTCGGCTCTCCCCTATGACACACCACAGGCCCGGCGGACGGTGCCGCCGGGCCTGTGATGAAGGTGAGGAGTGGGTTACTGCGCCGGGCCGTCGACGGCCTCGGAGGTCAGCAGACCCGCGTTGATCTCGCGCAGCGCGATCGAGAGCGGCTTCTCGTGAACGTGGGTGTCCACCAGCGGACCGACGTACTCCAGCAGGCCCTCGCCCAGCTGGGAGTAGTACGCGTTGATCTGACGCGCCCGCTTGGCCGCGTAGATCACGAGGCTGTACTTGGAGTCCGTGGCCTCCAGCAGCTCGTCGATCGGCGGGTTGATGATGCCCTCGGGCGCGGTAATGGAAGAGGACACGCTCTACCTTCCGAAAGATGGGAAAAGCTCGAACGGTGTGCGGCTGCGGAGATCGATCTCCGGACGGCCCCGGGGTCTCACTCCCCGGTACCGGGACGTCACTCCCCGGTGGACACCGTCATCAAGGCTAGCAGCTCACGGGCCACGTCCTCGACGGAGGTGTTCACCAGCGTCGTGTCGAACTCCGACTCGGCCGCCAGCTCGACCTTCGCGGCGGCGAGTCTGCGCTCGATCACCTCGGGCGACTCGGTGCCCCGGCCGGTGAGCCGGCGGACCAGTTCGTCCCAGCTCGGCGGGGCCAGGAAGACCAGCTGGGAGCCCTCCATGGACTCCTTGACCTGCCGGGCACCCTGGAGGTCGATCTCCAGGAGCACCGGCTCGCCGGACTCCAGCCGCTTGAGGACCTCCGCCCGGGGGGTCCCGTAGCGGTTGCCCGCGAACTCGGCCCACTCCAGCAGTTCGCCGTCGGCGATCAGCCGGTCGAACTCCTCGTCGGTGACGAAGTAGTACTGGACGCCGTGCCGCTCACCGGGGCGCGGCTTCCGGGTGGTGGCCGACACCGAGAGCCAGACCTCGGGGTGGACCTTGCGCATATGCGCGACGACCGTGCTCTTGCCGACCCCGGAGGGGCCGGAGAGCACGGTCAGCCGCTGACGTACTTCTGCTGCCATGGCAGCGATTATCCAGGTTCCCGGGCGTGCCCGAGAACGTCAGGCGGGGCCGCCGCCGAACTCGCGCTCCAGGGAGGCGATCTGGTTCGAGCCGAGACCTCGTACCCGGCGGCTCTCGGAGATACCGAGCCGCTCCATGATCTGCTTGGCGCGGACCTTGCCCACGCCCGGCAGGGACTCCAGCAGGGCGGAGACCTTCATCTTGCCGATGACGTCATTCTCCTGACCCTGCTTGATCACCTCATGGAGTGAGGCGCCGGAGTGCTTGAGTCGATTCTTGACCTCGGCCCGCTCCCGGCGAGCCGCGGCGGCCTTTTCGAGCGCGGCTGCGCGCTGTTCAGGGGTAAGGGGCGGAAGAGCCACGCCTACGTCACCTCGGATGTCGAACTGTCGGATACGGACCGGTGAGGAACCTAGTCGCCCCACACCAGGGGAGCAACGAGCAACGCAGTGCACGTTCGCTCTTCGACGGAGACTAGCGGCCATCACCGCTCCAGTCAGCGAGAACAGACGAAAAGTCCTGGTCAGCATCGACCGACCAGGACTTTTACGGCATATCGCATGAGTTTTCCGCCAACATTTGAGTGGGCGGAGGGGGGTGGCGAACGCGGGTGAGGAGCGCGGGTGGGCGTTGACCCCTACGGGGGGTCTATGGAACATGCCGGTCCGCTCGTGGAGATCTTCCGTGGGATCGCGCCCGGACGCTCCCGTGCGGGCCTGGACGCGGGCCCGCCACAGCACCGGCGGGCAGGCTCGCCGGTGCTGTGGCGGGATGAGGGGCGCGGACACACCTGTCCGGCCACAGCACTAGGCCAGAAGGAACGACCTACGCCGCGGGGAGGGCCGCGCGGGTGGCGGTGGTGAAGCGGGTCGCGGCGGCGCGCAGGGCGGACACGTCCGGCCCCGCCCGCAACACGCCCCGGCTCACGCTCGGGAGCACGGAGGAGACCGCCGCCCCGAAGACCCGGGGCAGGTCCTCCGGCGTGGCCCCCTGCGCCCCGATGCCCGGCGCGAGCAGCGGCCCGTTGATCCCCAGATCCACCCCGGCGTCGCCCAGCGTGGCCCCGACGACCGCGCCGACGGAGCCCAGCGGCGCGGCCCCCGCGTTCTCGGCCGCGATGTGGTCCAGCATCAGCTGGGCCAGCGAGCGGCCGTCGGCGGCGGTGGCGCGCTGGACCTCGGCGCCCTCGGGGTTGGAGGTCAGCGCGAGGACGAAGACACCCGATCCCGCCGCCGCGGCGGCGTCCAGCGCCGGGCGGAGCGAGCCGAAGCCGAGGTAGGGCGAGACGGTGACCGCGTCGGAGAAGAGCGGCGAGGCCGGGTCGAGGTAGGTGGCGGCGTAGGCGGCCATGGTGGAGCCGATGTCGCCGCGCTTGGCGTCCATCAGCACCAGCGCGCCCGCCGCGCGCGCCTCTTCGACGGCCTTCTCCAGGACGGCGATCCCGCGGGAGCCGAACCGCTCGAAGAAGGCGGACTGGGGCTTGAGCACGGCGACCCGGTCGGCGAGCGCCTCCACCGTGGTGCGGGTGAAGCGCTCCAGGCCGGCGACGGTGTCATCGAGACCCCATTCCGCCAGCAGGGTGGCGTGCGGGTCGATGCCGACACAGAGCGGGCCCCGGGTGTCCATGGCGGCGCGCAGCCGCGCGCCGAAGGGCACGGGGGTGGGCAGGGGCGCGGTCATGCGGCGGTCTCCTCAGCGGCGCGGGAGCGGCGGACATCGGCGCCGACGGCCTCGGCGAGGGTGGCGTGCGGGCTGGCCGCGAGCCGGGCGGCGAGGCCCTTGTGGACGGCGCGGCTCCAGAAGGGGCCCTCGTAGACGAAGGCGCTGTAGCCCTGGACGAGGGTCGCCCCGGCGAGGATCCGCTGCCAGGCGTCCTCGGCGGTCTCGATCCCGCCGACACCGACGAGGGTGATCCGGTCGCCGACGCGGGCGTAGAGGCGGCGCAGCACCTCCAGGGAGCGCTCCTTCAGCGGCGCGCCGGAGAGTCCGCCGGTCTCGCTGGTGAGCGCGGCCGGGGAGCGCAGGCCCTCGCGGCCGATGGTGGTGTTGGTGGCGATGATCCCGTCGAGGCCGAGTTCGACGGCGAGGTCGGCGACGGCGTCGATGTCGGCGTCGGCGAGGTCGGGCGCGATCTTGACCAGCAGAGGGACGCGGCGGCCGGTGACCGTGCGGTCGGCGGCCTCGCGCACGGCGGTCAGCAGCGGCCGCAGCGACTCGGTGGCCTGGAGGTTGCGCAGTCCGGGCGTGTTCGGCGAGGAGACGTTGACGACGAGGTAGTCGGCGTGGCGGGCGAGCCGCTCGGTGGAGGTGACGTAGTCGGCGACGGCCTCCGATTCGGGGACGACCTTGGTCTTGCCGATGTTGACGCCGACGACGGCCTTGAAGGCCGGGCGGCGCTCGCCCAGGCGCTGGGCGACGGCGGCCGAACCCTCGTTGTTGAAGCCCATCCGGTTGATCAGGGCCCGGTCGGGGACCAGCCGGAAGAGCCGCTGCTTGGGGTTGCCCGGCTGGGCCATGGCGGTGACGGTGCCGATCTCGACATGGTCGAAGCCGAGCATGGTGAGCCCGTCGATCCCGGTGGCGTTCTTGTCGAAGCCCGCCGCGAGCCCGAAGGGGCCGTGCATCCGCAGGCCCAGGGCCTCGGTGCGCAGTTCCTTGTGGCGGGGCGCGAGCACGGCGGCGGCGAAGGTCCGCAGCACGGGGATCCGCGCGGCGAGCCGGATCCAGCCGAAGGCGAGGTGGTGGGCCCGCTCGGGGTCCAGCCGGGTGAAGACGAGGCGGAAGAGCAGTCGGTACATGGTGGGGGTCCTCAGTGGTCCGCGGTGATCTGGGGGCGGGGGCTCATGAGAAGGGGGACACCGCCGGGCGGTGTCCCCCTTCCCGCTTCCTAGTCGCGGGCCGCGGTCAGTCGTTCGGCGTGTTCCTGGAGGGAGCGGACACCGACGTCGCCCCGGTGGAGGGCGTCGATGCCCTGCACGGCCGCGGCGAGCGCCTGGACCGTGGTGAGGCAGGGTACGGAGCGGGCCACCGCCGCCGTACGGATGTCGTAGCCGTCGAGGCGGCCACCGGTCCCGTACGGGGTGTTGACGATGAGGTCGACCTCGCCGTCGTGGATCAGCTGGACCACGGTCCGCTCGCCGTTCGGGCCCTCGCCCTCGCTGTGCTTGCGGACGACGGTGGCGTTGAGGCCGTTGCGCTTGAGGACCTCGGCGGTGCCGGAGGTGGCGAGCAGCTCGAAGCCGTGGGCGACCAGCTCGCGCGCCGGGAAGATCATCGAGCGCTTGTCGCGGTTGGCGACGGAGATGAAGGCGCGGCCCTTGGTCGGCAGCGGCCCGTACGCCCCGGCCTGCGACTTGGCGTAGGCGGTGCCGAAGACGGAGTCGATGCCCATGACCTCGCCGGTGGAGCGCATCTCCGGGCCGAGGACGGTGTCGACGCCCCGGCCGTGGATGTCGCGGAAGCGCGACCACGGCATCACGGCCTCCTTGACGGAGATCGGCGCGTCCATCGGCAGGGTGCCGCCGTCGCCGCTGGCGGGCAGCAGCCCCTCGGCGCGCAGCTCGGCGATGGTGGCGCCGAGCGAGATCCGGGCGGCGGCCTTGGCCAGCGGCACCGCGGTCGCCTTGGAGGTGAAGGGGACGGTCCGGGAGGCGCGCGGGTTGGCCTCCAGGACGTAGAGGATGTCCCCGGCCATCGCGAACTGGATGTTGATCAGTCCACGGACCCCGACACCGCGGGCGATGGCCTCGGTGGAGGCGCGCAGCCGCTTGATGTCGAAGCCGCCGAGCGTGATGGGCGGCAGGGCGCAGGCGGAGTCGCCGGAGTGGATCCCGGCCTCCTCGATGTGCTCCATCACTCCGCCGAGGTACAGCTCGGTGCCGTCGTAGAGCGCGTCGACGTCGATCTCGATGGCGTCGTCGAGGAAGCGGTCGACCAGGACCGGCCGGCTGGGGCTGATCTCGGTGGACTCGGCGATGTACGTCTGGAGCCTGGCCTCCTCGTACACGATCTCCATCCCGCGCCCGCCGAGGACGTACGAGGGGCGGACGAGGACGGGGTAGCCGATCTCGTCGGCGATGGCCTTGGCCTCGGCGAAGGTGGTGGCGGTGCCGTGCTTGGGAGCGGGCAGGCCCGCCTCCTGGAGTACCCGGCCGAAGGCGCCGCGGTCCTCGGCGGCGTGGATGGCCTCGGGCGAGGTGCCGACGACGGGGACGCCGTTGTCCTTGAGGGCCTGGGCGAGGCCGAGCGGGGTCTGGCCGCCGAGCTGGACGATGACGCCCGCGATCGGCCCGGCCAGCGACTCGGCGTGGACGATCTCCAGGACGTCCTCCAGGGTGAGCGGCTCGAAGTAGAGCCGGTCGGAGGTGTCGTAGTCGGTGGAGACGGTCTCGGGGTTGCAGTTGACCATCACGGTCTCGTAGCCCGCGTCGCTGAGCGCGAAGGAGGCGTGGACACAGGAGTAGTCGAACTCGATGCCCTGCCCGATCCGGTTGGGCCCGGAGCCGAGGATGATCACCGCGGGCTTCTCGCGCGGCGCGACCTCGCTCTCCTCGTCGTAGGACGAGTAGAAGTACGGGGTACGGGCGGCGAACTCGGCCGCGCAGGTGTCCACGGTCTTGTAGACCGGGCGGATGCCCAGCGCGTGGCGCACCTCGCGGACGACGTCCTCGCGCAGGCCCCGGATCCCGGCGATCTGCGTGTCGGAGAAGCCGTGCCGCTTGGCGTCGGCGAGCAGCTCGGGGGTGAGCTCCTCGGCGGCGGCGAGCGCGTCCGCGTGCTCCTTGATCAGGAAGAGCTGGTCGACGAACCAGGGGTCGATCCGGGTGGCCTCGAAGACCTCCTCGGGCGTGGCGCCCGCGCGGATGGCGGCCATCACGGTGTTGATCCGGCCGTCGGTGGGACGGACGGCCTCGCGCAGCAGCTCGGACTTCTCGCCGGTGGGAGCGGTGAAGTCGAACTGGCTGCCCTTCTTCTCCAGCGAGCGCAGGGCCTTCTGGAGCGCCTCGGTGAAGTTGCGGCCGATGGCCATGGCCTCGCCCACCGACTTCATGGTGGTGGTGAGGGTGGCGTCGGCGGAGGGGAACTTCTCGAAGGCGAACCGGGGCGCCTTGACCACGACGTAGTCGAGCGTCGGCTCGAAGGAGGCCGGGGTCTGCTCGGTGATGTCGTTGGGGATCTCGTCCAGGGTGTAGCCCACGGCCAGCTTGGCGGCGATCTTGGCGATGGGGAAGCCGGTCGCCTTGGAGGCCAGCGCGGAGGAGCGGGAGACCCGGGGGTTCATCTCGATGACGATGATCCGGCCGTCGACCGGGTCGACGGCGAACTGGATGTTGCAGCCGCCGGTGTCGACGCCGACCTCGCGGATGATGGCGATGCCGATGTCCCGCAGCCGCTGGTACTCACGGTCGGTGAGGGTCATCGCCGGGGCGACGGTGATGGAGTCACCGGTGTGGACGCCCATGGGGTCGAAGTTCTCGATGGAGCAGACGACCACGACGTTGTCGTGCTTGTCGCGCATCAGCTCCAGCTCGTACTCCTTCCAGCCGAGGATGGACTCCTCCAGGAGCACCTCGGTGGTCGGGGAGAGGGTCAGGCCCTGGCCCGCGATGCGGCGCAGCTCGTCCTCGTCGTGGGCGAAGCCGGACCCGGCGCCGCCCATGGTGAAGGAGGGGCGGACGACGACGGGGTAGCCGCCGAGGGTGTCCACGCCCGCGATGACCTCGTCCATGGTGTGGCAGATGACCGAGCGGGCGGACTCGCCGTGGCCGATCTTGGCGCGGACGGCCTCCACGACCGCCTTGAAGAGGTCGCGGTCCTCGCCCTTGTGGATGGCCTCGACGTTGGCGCCGATCAGCTCGACACCGTACTTCTCCAGGACGCCCTGATCGTGCATGGCGATGGCGGTGTTGAGCGCGGTCTGGCCACCGAGGGTGGGCAGGAGCGCGTCGGGGCGCTCCTTGGCGATGATCTTCTCGACGAACTCGGGGGTGATCGGCTCGACGTACGTGGCGTCGGCGATCTCCGGGTCGGTCATGATCGTGGCCGGGTTGGAGTTGACCAGGATCACCCGCAGGCCCTCGGCCTTGAGGACGCGGCACGCCTGGGTGCCCGAGTAGTCGAACTCGGCGGCCTGGCCGATGACGATCGGGCCCGAGCCGATGACCAGGACGGACTGGATGTCGGTGCGCTTAGGCACGCTGGTCCTCCATGAGGGAGATGAAGCGGTCGAACAGGTAGGCGGCGTCGTGGGGACCCGCGGCCGCCTCGGGGTGGTACTGGACGCTGAAGGCGGGCCGGTCGAGGAGGCGGAGCCCCTCCACCACGTCGTCGTTGAGGCAGACGTGGGAGACCTCGGCGCGGCCGTAGGGGGTGTCGGAGACGGTGTCGAGCGGGGCGTCGACGGCGAATCCGTGGTTGTGGGCGGTGATCTCGACCTTGCCCGTGGCGCGGTCCTGGACCGGCTGGTTGATCCCGCGGTGGCCGTACTTCAGCTTGTAGGTGCCGAAGCCGAGCGCGCGGCCGAGGAGCTGGTTGCCGAAGCAGATCCCGAAGAGCGGGGTGGAGCGCTCCAGGACCGCCTTGACGACGGTGAGGTCGGCGGTGGCGGGGTCACCGGGGCCGTTGGAGAGGAAGACGCCGTCGGGCTGGATCGCGTACACGTCCTCCACGGTGGCGGTCGCGGGCAGGACGTGCACCTCGATGCCGCGCTCGGCCATCCGGTGCGGGGTCATGCCCTTGATGCCGAGGTCGAGGGCGGCCACGGTGAAGCGCTTCTCGCCGATCGCGGGGACCACGTAGGTCTCGGTGGTGGCGACCTCGGCGGAGAGGTCGGCGCCGGTCATCTGGGGGGCGGCCTGGACGCGGGCGAGCAGCGCGGACTCATCGGCGAGGGAGCCGACCGCGTCGCCGGAGAAGATCCCGACGCGCATGGCGCCGCGCTCACGCAGATGGCGGGTGAGCGCGCGGGTGTCGATGCCGCTGATGCCGACGACGCCCTGGGCGGCCAGCTCCTCGTCGAGGGTGCGGCGGGAGCGCCAGTTCGACGGGATCCGGGCGGGGTCGCGCACCACATAGCCCGCGACCCAGATCCGCTTCGACTCGTCGTCCTCGTCGTTGACGCCGGTGTTCCCGATGTGGGGGGCGGTCATCACGACCACCTGGCGGTGGTACGAGGGGTCGGTGAGCGTCTCCTGGTAACCGGTCATGCCGGTGTTGAACACCGCTTCCCCGAAGGTCTCCCCCACGGCCCCGTAGGCCCGGCCACGGAAGGTGCGGCCGTCCTCCAGGACGAGTACGGCGGGAGCCGGAGCGGCTCCCCGGGTGGAGGTGGTCATCGTGCGCCTTCCGTCGTGCTGTTCGTGTGGTTGAGGGCCGCGACCCACGCGCCGTGCTCGGCGGCGGTCCCGGAGCGGAAACCGGAGTCGATCAGGGTGCCGCCGTGCTCCCAGGTGATGATCAGGAGCCCGCCCTCGGCGAGGACCTTTCCGGCGATGCCCTTGTCGAGCCGGGCCTCGCGCACCGCGTCGGCGGGGATCAGGAAGTCCGTCGCGCCCGGCCGCACCACGTGCAGACCGGCGTCGGTGAGGGTCAGCTCCACCAGGCTGCGGACCCCGAGGCCGTGGGCGACGACCCGGTCGAGCCACTGCCCGGCCGTGGTGCTGCCGTGGTAGCGCCCGGTGAGGGTCAGCCGCGCCGGACCGGGCTCGTCGGGTACGGGTGCCAGCGGCGGCAGCCCGGACTGGAGGTTGCCGCGCCACTTCCAGCCCTGGCGCATCAGCCAGTAGACGACCGCCACGAAGACGATCAGCCCGGCGACCCAGCCGAGGCGGGCCGCCCAGTCGGTCACCTCCGCGGACTTCCGCTCGGCTGCGAACTGGACGGCGGTGAGGTTCAGAGATGTCACGCGAGTTTCCCGTCGACGACCGTTGCCCGGCCCCGCAGGAAGGTGTGGGTGACGCGTCCCGGCAGCTCACGCCCCTCGTAGGGGGTGTTACGGCTGCGGGAGGCGAAGCCCGCGGGGTCCACGGCTCCACGGTATGCCGGATCCACCAGGGTGAGGTTGGCGGGCTCCCCGGCGGCGATGGGACGGCCGTGCCCGGCGAGGCGGCCGATCACCGCGGGCCGGAAGGACATCCGGTCGGCGACCCCGGCCCAGTCCAGCAGCCCGGTCTCCACCATCGTCGCCTGGACGACGGAGAGCGCGGTCTCCAGACCGACCATCCCCATGGCCGCCGCCGCCCACTCGCAGTCCTTGTCCTCGTGCGGGTGGGGCGCGTGGTCGGTGGCGACACAGTCGATGGTGCCGTCGGCCAGCGCCTCGCGCAGCGCCATGACGTCCGTCTCGGTGCGCAGCGGCGGGTTGACCTTGTAGACGGGGTTGTACGAGCGGACCAGCTCGTCCGTGAGCAGCAGGTGGTGCGGGGTGACCTCGGCGGTCACATCGATGCCCCGGGCCTTGGCCCAGCGGATGATCTCGACCGAGCCCGCCGTGGAGAGGTGGCAGATGTGCACCCGGGAGCCGACGTGCGCGGCGAGCAGCACATCGCGGGCGATGATCGACTCCTCGGCGACGGCGGGCCAGCCGCCGAGTCCCAGCTCGGCGGAGACGACGCCCTCGTTCATCTGGGCGCCCTCGGTCAGCCGGGGCTCCTGGGCGTGCTGGGCGACGACGCCGTCGAACGCCTTCACGTACTCCAGCGCCCGGCGCATGATCACCGCGTCGTCGACGCACTTGCCGTCGTCGGAGAAGACCCGCACCTTGGCGGCGGAGTCGTGCATGGCGCCCAGCTCGGCGAGCTGCTTGCCCTCCAGGCCGACGGTGACGGCGCCCACCGGCTGGACGTCGCAGTAGCCGGACTCCTGGCCGAGCCGGTAGACCTGCTCGACCACACCGGCCGTGTCGGCGACGGGGAAGGTGTTGGCCATGGCGTGGACGGCGGTGTAGCCGCCGACGGCGGCGGCCCGGGTGCCGGTGAGGACGGTCTCGGAGTCCTCGCGGCCCGGCTCCCGCAGATGGGTGTGGAGGTCGACCAGGCCCGGCAGGAGGATCCGTCCGGCGGCCTCGACGACCGTCGCGTCCCCGGCTTCGATACCCTCGGCGACCTCGGCGATCGTCTCGCTCTCGATGAGGACGTCGCGTACCTCGCCGCCGAGCACCTGCGCGCCACGGATCAGGATCTTGCTCATGGTTACTTGTTCTCCTCGGTGCGCGCGGTGGTGACGGCGGGTTCCATCCCGCCCAGCAGCAGATACAGGACGGCCATCCGGGTGGAGACGCCGTTGGCCACCTGCTCGACGGCCGTGCAGCGGTCGGAGTCGGCGACCTCCGCGGTGATCTCCATGCCGCGGTTCATGGGGCCGGGGTGCATGACGATGGCGTGTTCGGGCATCCGCGCCATCCGCTGGCCGTCCAGCCCGTAGCGCCGCGCGTACTCCCGCTCGGTGGGGAAGAAGGCGGCGTTCATCCGTTCCCGCTGCACCCGCAGCATCATCACGGCGTCGGACTTGGGCAGTACCTCGTCGAGGTCGTACGAGATCGCGCACGGCCAGTTCGAGGCGCCGACGGGTACGAGGGTGGGCGGGGCCACCAGCGTGACCTCGGCGCCCAGGGTGTGCAGCAGCAGCACGTTGGAGCGGGCCACCCGGCTGTGCAGCACGTCGCCGACGATGGTGATCCGGCGCCCTTCGAGGTCGCGGCCGATGCCCGCGTCCCGGCCGACCAGCCTGCGGCGCATGGTGAAGGCGTCCAGCAGGGCCTGGGTGGGGTGCTCATGGGTGCCGTCGCCCGCGTTGACGACCGCGCCGTCGATCCAGCCGGAGTTCGCCAGCCGGTAGGGGGCGCCGGAGGCGTGGTGGCGGATGACGACGGCGTCGGCGCCCATCGCCTCCAGGGTCAGCGCGGTGTCCTTGAGCGACTCGCCCTTGGAGACCGAGGAACCCTTGGCGGAGAAGTTGATGACATCGGCGGAGAGCCGCTTGGCGGCGGCCTCGAAGGAGATCCGGGTCCGGGTCGAGTCCTCGAAGAAGAGGTTGACGACGGTCCGGCCGCGGAGGGTGGGCAGCTTCTTGATCGGCCGGTCGGCGACGCGGGCCATCTCCTCGGCGGTGTCGAGGATCAGGACGGCGTCATCACGGGTGAGGTCGGCGGCCGAGATGAGATGAGGCTTCATCTGGGGTGCTCCGATGGGGTCGGGCGGGGGCGGGATGCGTCCGGCCGGGGGCACACGAATGCCCGGGGGCGGCGCTTGGGCCGTTCGGGGGTGTTACCGCTCGCTGACGGTGGCGGAATCGCGCGCGTCGGGTGTGTCGCGCCCGTCCCGGGCATCTCGCACACCGAGCAGCACGGTGTCGCGACCGTCCTCCTCGGCGAGCTGGACCCGGACCGTCTCGCGCAGGGACGTGGGCAGGTTCTTGCCCACGTAGTCGGCGCGGATGGGCAGCTCGCGGTGGCCACGGTCGACGAGGACGGCGAGCTGGACGGCGCGGGGCCGTCCGATGTCCCCCAGCGCGTCGAGGGCGGCGCGGATGGTGCGGCCGGAGAAGAGCACGTCGTCCACGAGGACGACGAGCTGGCCGTCGACGCCGGCGCCGGGGATCTCGGTGCGGGCCAGCGCTCGCGCGGGGCGCAGGCGCAGGTCGTCGCGGTACATGGTGATGTCGAGGGAGCCGACGGGGATGGCCCGTCCGGTGATCTCCTCCAGCTTGGCGGCGAGCCGCCGGGCGAGGAAGACCCCTCGGGTCGGGATGCCGAGAAGCACCACGTCGTCCGCGCCTTTGGCGCGCTCGACGATCTCATGGGCGATACGGGTCAGGACCCGCGCGATGTCGGGTGCCTCCAGCACGGGGCGGGCCGCATCGGAGCTGTGTGTGTCCATACGAAAAGGACCTCCTTCTCCGCCTCACGGGACGGACCTTAAAGGACGTCTGGTTTGCGCCGACCACCCTACCAGGGCTTCGGCGACCTCTCTCGCCGGGATTGAGCCCCTCTTTCTGCCGCGCCCATGACAACAGACCGGTCCGGCCCCCTTCGGCTTGACGCATCCAAGTAACGCTGCGTAACCTCACAGTGAGTTACGAGTCGCGCGGCGGAGCCGCACGTTGTCCCAGCGTCCGGGGAGCTATATGTCCAGCGAATACGCAAAGCAGCTCGGGGCCAAGCTCCGTGCCATCCGCACCCAGCAGGGGCTCTCCCTCCACGGCGTGGAAGAGAAGTCCCAGGGCCGCTGGAAGGCCGTCGTGGTGGGTTCGTACGAGCGCGGCGACCGTGCCGTGACCGTGCAGCGCCTGGCCGAGCTGGCCGACTTCTACGGGGTCCCGGTGCAGGAGCTGCTGCCGGGCACCACGCCCGGCGGTGCCGCCGAGCCGCCGCCGAAGCTGGTGCTCGACCTGGAGCGCCTGGCCCATGTCCCCGCCGAGAAGGCGGGCCCGCTCCAGCGGTACGCGGCCACGATCCAGTCGCAGCGCGGTGACTACAACGGCAAGGTGCTGTCGATCCGCCAGGACGATCTGCGCACGCTGGCCGTGATCTACGACCAGTCGCCGTCGGTGCTGACGGAGCAGCTCATCAGCTGGGGTGTGCTGGACGCGGACGCGCGGCGTGCGGTGACGCACGAGGAGAGCTGAGCGGCCTCCCACAGGAGAAACGTCACATCGGGGGGCGGGACGCGGCCGGACAGGCCGCCCCGCCCCCTCCGCGTCCCCGTGGGGGCCGCGGCCTCGGGGTGCGCCTGCCGGGCCTCGGCGGGCGTGCGGTTTCCACCTCCGTGCGGGCAGGCCGTTCCGCCCGCACGGGTGGGGGTCCGGCTGGCCGGTAAGGGGGCTGGGGCGTGCTCCACGGCCTGGGCGGGCGCACCCGGCCGGTCAGTGGGGTGGGCGGTAGCGGGCCAGGACGGGGAGGCTCAGGAGGAGGAGCAGGGCGGGGACGGCGCCGAAGCCCAGCACCACCGACCCCAGCGCCGACCCCGGCTGCGCCGCCTTCTCCGTGGCGTCCGAGGGCACGAACCCGCCGGCCGTCAGCACCAGCCCGTAGACCACGGGCCCCAGCGCGAGCCCCAGCGTCTCCGAGGACATCCAGAGCCCGGTGAGGGCCCCGGCCCTGGGTCGCCCCCGCCGTAGGGTGTCGGCCGCGATGGCGTCGCCGTACAGGGCGATGGGCAGCATCTGCACCCCCGCGTATCCCACTCCGGCGAGGGCGAGGGCGCCGTACACCCAGGCGTCCGGCATGCCGCGGGCCAGGCCCAGCGCGCCCGCGCCGGTCAGGAAGCAGACCGTGGCGGCGAGGGCGGCCCGGCGTTTGCCCGTACGGCGTGCCGCCGCGAGCCAGAGCGGCATGGCGGGCAGCGACGGCAGGATGAGGGCGAGGAAGAGCAGGCTGGTGGCGGCCGGGCGGCCGAGGGTGTAGGTGGCGAAGAACTGGGTGCCCGCGAGCATCGTTCCGGTCGCCACGCCCTGGAGCAGGTTGGCGCCGAGGAGGGCGGTCAGATCGCGTTCGCCGCGGAGCGCCCGTAATCGCACCCGTGTACCGGATTCGCCCGTCACGGCCAGCACGGAGCGTGTCCGTACGGTCGCGGCGAGGGCTCCCGTCATCCCGGCCAGGATCAGGACCGCCGCGGCCAGACCCATCAGCCGGTAGCCGCCCGGGGTGCCGCCACGGTCGTCGTCGACTCCGGCGAGCACGGGCGCGAGGGCGCCCGTGGCGAGGATGGTGACGCAGAGGAAGGCGACCCGCCAGGCCTGGACCCGGGTGCGTTCGTCGGGGTCGGTGGTGAACTCGGCGGGCAGCGCGATGTAGGGCACCTGGAAGCAGGCGAACGCGGTCGCCGTCAGCAGGAAGGCGGCCGTGACGTAGACGGCCGACCCGGTGGGGCCGAGCCCGGTGGGGGCGGCGAACAGGGCGGCGAAGCAGAGCGGCGCGGTGAGCGCGCCCAGCGCCATCCAGGGCGTGCGGGGCCCCCAGCGGTGGCCGGTGCGGTCGGAGAGCCCGCCCAGCCAGGGGCTGACCAGCACCTCCCACGCCTTGGGCAGGAAGACCAGCAGCCCGGCGAGTCCGGCGGCGACCCCGAGGACATCGGTGAGGTAGTAGAGCAGCACCAGCCCGGGGACGGTCCCGTAGGTGCCGGTGGCGAAGGAGCCGAGGCCGTAACCGACGCGGACGCGGGCGGGCAGGGGGGTACGCGGCGGACCGGCCCCCTGTGGCGTGCGGGTCATCGGGGACATGCCGGGAAACCTAGGCCAGGGCCGTCAGACGCCGACAGGCCCGAAGCGGACGATTGTCTCGTCCCTCTTCGGGCCTGTGGCGGCGTGTTTCCGGCGGGCCCTCGGGGCCCCGCGGGCGGGTCCGGCGGCGGACGCCGTACCCGGCGCGGGCCGCCGTCAGTCGCGGCGCAGACTCGGCTTGAGCTCCTTGAAGCGGCCCAGCAGACCGTTCACGAAGGCCGGGGAGTCATCGGTGGAGAACTCCTTGGCGATCTCGACCGCCTCGTCGATGACCACCGCGTCCGGCACGTCGTCCACCCAGACCAGCTCGTAGGCGGAGAGGCGGATGATGTTCCGGTCGACGACCGGCATCCGGTCCAGCTCCCAGTCGACCGCGTATGTGGCGATCAGCTCGTCGATGCGGGTGGCGTGGCCCGCGTACCCCTCGACCAGCTCCATGGTGTACTCGCTGACCGGGGGCTGGCGGGTGTCGTTGCGCGCGTGCCGGACCCAGTCGGCGAGGACGGTGCGCACGGACTCGTCACGCTGGTCGGCCTCGAAGAGGATCTGGAAGGCGCGCTTGCGGGCCTTGGTACGAGCGGCCACGGTTAGCTGTTCACCCGGCTGAGGTAGTCACCGGAGCGGGTGTCGACCTTGATCTTCTCACCGGTGGTGATGAAGAGCGGGACCTGGACGGTGAAGCCGGTCTCCAGCTTGGCGGGCTTGGTCCCACCCGTGGAGCGGTCGCCCTGGAGACCGGGCTCGGTCTCGGCGATGACCAGCTCGACGGCGGCGGGCAGCTCGACGTAGAGCACCTCGCCCTCGTGGGTGGCGACGGTGGCCTCGAAGCCTTCGAGCAGGAAGTTCGCGGAGTCACCGACGGCGGCGCGCGAGACGTGCAGCTGGTCGTAGGTCTGCATGTCCATGAAGACGAAGTAGTCGCCGTCCATGTACGAGAACTGCATGTCGCGGCGGTCGACGGTGGCGGTCTCGACCTTCACGCCAGCGTTGAACGTCTTGTCGACGGTCTTGCCGGAGAGCACGTTCTTGAGCTTGGTGCGCACAAAGGCCGGGCCCTTGCCGGGCTTGACGTGCTGGAACTCGACGACGGACCACAGCTGGTCGTTGTCGAGCTTGAGCACCATGCCGTTCTTGAGGTCGTTCGTGGTGGCCACGGTTGCGGAATCTCCTGGACTGACGCTGGTGGACGACCTCGGGGCCGGGGCCCGCGCTAGAGCGCGAGCAGCTCCTTGGTCGTGATGGTGAGTAGCTCGGGTCCGCCGTCCGCCTCCTGGCGCACGACGAGCGTGTCATCGATCCGGACGCCGCCCCGGCCCGGGAGGTGGACCCCCGGTTCGACGGTGACCGGCACACAAGCGTCCAGTTTACCCATGGCGGCCGGAGCCAACTGCGGGTCCTCGTCGATTTCGAGGCCAACGCCGTGGCCGGTGAGCGGTGCGAGGCTCTCGCCATGGCCCGCCGAGTGCAGGATCTGCCGTGCCGCGCGGTCCACATCACGGTAGGCGGCGCCCGGCAGCAGGGTCTCCCGGGCGGCCCGCTGGGCGGCGAAGACCAGGTCGTACAGCTCGATCTGCCACTCGGCCGGACTGGTGCCGATGACGAAGGTCCGGCCGATCTCACAGCGGTACCCGCGGTAGTCGGCCCCCACACAGACGGTGAGGAAATCTCCTTCGCCGACCCGCCGGTCGGTGGGCCGGTGACCCCGGCGGCCGGAGTTCGGCCCGGTGGCGACGGAGGTAGGGAAGGCGGGCCCGTCGGCGCCGTGGTCGATCAGACGGCGTTCCAGCTCCAGCGCGAGATGGCGCTCGGTGCGGCCCACCAGGATCGACTCCAGCAGTTCCCCGAGGGCCTGGTCGGTGATCTCGGCGGCGATCCGCAGACAGGCGATCTCCTCCTCGTCCTTGACGATCCTCAGCTGCTCGACGGCGAGACCGAGGTCATCGACGCGCAGCCGGGGCGCGGCCGCGCCGACCGCCCGGTAGCGGGCGACGGTCAGATGGTGTTCCTCGACGGCGAGGGAATCGGTTCCCCCAGTACGGGCGAGTTCGGCGGCGGCCACGGCCGGATCGCCGCCGGAGGAGGGCAGCGACGCGATCCTCAGGCCGGGATCCGGGGAGCCGTCGGTGGCGCAGACGCCCGGAGCGTGGGGACAGAACAGCACGTCGCCCCCGTCGCTCCCGGGGCCGAGCAACAGCACGGCCCCGGGTGGCGCGCCGCCCGCGAGATAGCGCACATTGGCGGGCCGGGAGACCAGGGCCCCGGCGCTACCGGTGGCCACGCACCGGTCACGCAGCCGCTCACGGCGGGCGCGGAAGACCTCTGCCATGTTCCGAGCGTACGAGCGGGGGCGCGCTCCGGCCCGGTCAGCGCGTCCGACCGGGGCCGTTCCCCGCCACCGTACGGTGACGAGCCCGCGCGCGAGGCCCCGGTCACCAGGTCGGCGGGGAGGCCACCGAGCGGCCGAGGACCTCGTCGAGCATCCGGGCGGTGGTCTCCACGTCATGGGCGGAGTTGTCGATGATCGGCAGCCCCGATCCGTACCACCCCGCCATCCGGCCGTGGATGGCGGCGACCTCCTCGTCCGAGAGACGGCGGTTGCCGGTGCGCTCGGCGTTGCGCTCCAGGACGGCCTCCAGGCCCGGGAGGAGGACGACGGGGAGCAGCCCGGGGCCGACATGGCGCTTCCAGCCGCCGAGGCCCACCACCGGGCGGTCGGGGAAGACGGCGTCGTCGAGGATGCAGGAGATGCCGTTGGCCAGGAAGTTGCGCGCGGCGAAGCCGCAGGTGCGGCGGGCCAGGCGGTACTGGGCCTCGGAGTGGTCGTTCCAGCCGGACCGGGGATCGGCGAAGCCCGCGCGGACCCACTCACGGACATCGTCGAGGCTGATGTGGGCGGTGGGAACCGGGCGCCGGGCGGCCCAGTGCCGGGCCACGGTCGTCTTGCCCGCCCCCGCCGGGCCGATCAGCAGGACGGCGAGCAGGGGGGCGGGGTGGCGGCCGCCGTCGGCGGGGGGCGCGACGGGCAGGGCCACCGGGGCGCCGGGCGGCAGCTGGATATGGCCGGTGGTGTCGCGGGGCTGTCCCGGCGGGGGGACGGGTGCCGACCCCCAGGGGGGTGGGGGTGGCGGGCCCTGCGGCGGGGGGACGGGGTGGCCCCCGGTGGGCCGTGGACCGGGGTGCGGGGGCGGTGTCCCGAACGGGGGCTGACCGCCGCTGTGGGCGGCCGGTGCCGCCGGGGTGTCGCCCTCGCCCGGGTACGGGCCGCCGCCATCGCGAGCGGCGGTATCGCCCGGGCCGAAAGCGCCGCCGTCGCCCGCGTACGCACCACCGCCGTCGCGCACACCCGGACCGCCCGTCCGCGTGGTACCGCCCGGACCGTACGCGTCACCGTCGCGCGCACCCGCACCGCCCGTACCGTGCGCGCCGCCGTCGGCCGGCGCGCGGGTGCCGGGCCATCCGGCCGGTCCCCGCCCCGCTGGCGGCAGCGGCGGCCCCCCTGCCTGCTGCATCCGGTGCCACTCCGTCTCCCTACGAGGTCCCACGGGCTTCCGCGGGCTCTCCCGACCGTCTCGTCCGACCGGCGCCGCCGGGGCCGGGGCGCGGCCGGTCCCGCCCCGCGCCGAACCGTACCCCCGTACCACCGCGGCCACCGCGACCCACCGGGGCGGGTCCGGCCCGGCCGTCACCGGGTGAACGGCCGGGCGCGGCGCGAAGTGCCCTCCTCAGCCGCCGAGTTCCTCGGCGAGCGCCCGCAGCGCCAGCCGGTAGGACCCGATACCGAAGCCCGCGATGGTGCCGCTGGCGACCGCCGCCACCACGGAGGTGTGCCGGAAGGTCTCCCGGGTGTACGGATTGGAGATGTGCACCTCGATGAGCGGCGCCGTCCGCTGGGCGGCGGCGTCCCGCATCCCGTACGAGTAGTGCGTGAACGCGCCGGGGTTGAGCACCACCGGAAGCGAGCCGTCCGCGGCCTCGTGGAGCCAGCGGATCATCTCGCCCTCGTCGTTGGTCTCCCGGACCTCGACATCCAGGCCCAGCTCCGCCCCGAGCGCCCGGCAGCTCTCGACCAGACCGGCGTAGGAGGTGGCGCCGTAGACATCGGGCTCGCGGGAGCCGAGACGGCCCAGGTTGGGGCCGTTGAGCACCAGGACCCGGCGGCTCACGCGGACACCTCCCCGTAGGCGGCGAGCAGCACCGCGGGGTCGGGGCCCTCCAGCACGGCGGGCTTGCCCAGTCCGTCCAGGACGATGAAGCGCAGCAGGTTGCCCCGGGACTTCTTGTCGACCTTCATGGTCTCCAGCAGCCGGGGCCACTGGTCACCGCGGTAGGTCAGCGGCAGACCGACGGCGGACAGCACCGCGCGGTGCCGCTCGGCGGTGGCCTCGTCCAGCCGTCCGGCCAGCCGTCCCAGCTCGGCGGCGAAGACCATGCCGACGGAGACGGCGGCGCCGTGGCGCCACTTGTAGCGCTCGTTCTTCTCGATGGCGTGGGCGAGGGTGTGCCCGTAGTTGAGGATCTCGCGGCGGCCGGACTCCTTGAGGTCACCGGAGACGACCTCGGCCTTGACCCGGATGGAGCGCTCGATCAGCTCGGCGGTGTGCGGCCCGGACGGGGTGCGCGCCGCCTCCGGGTCGGCCTCGATCAGATCCAGGATCACCGGGTCGGCGATGAATCCGGCCTTGATGATCTCCGCGAGCCCGCTGACGTAGTCGTGCACGGGCAGCGAGTCCAGGGCCGCCAGGTCGCAGAGCACCCCGGCGGGCGGGTGGAAGGCGCCGACGAGGTTCTTGCCCTCGGCGGTGTTGATGCCGGTCTTGCCGCCGACCGCCGCGTCCACCATGCCGAGCACGGTGGTCGGCACCGCGATCCAGCGCACCCCGCGCAGCCAGGTCGCCGCGACGAAGCCCGCCAGGTCGGTGGTGGCACCGCCACCGACGCCGACGATGACGTCGGTACGGGTGAAACCGGTCTGGCCCAGCGCCTTCCAGCAGTAGGCGGCGACCTCGGCGGTCTTGGCCTCCTCGGCGTTGGGGAGCTGGATCGCGATGGCCTCGAAACCCTGGTCGGCGAGATCCTGGCGGATGGCCTCACCGGTCTCGGCGAGCGCCTCGGGGTGGAGCACCGCCACCCGCTGGACCCCGCGCCCGATCAGCCCGGGCAGCTCCTCCAGGAGCTGTCGGCCGACCAGCACCTCGTAGGGGTCGGTGCCGTCCGTCCCGCCGACCTGGATACGGGTCACAGACTGATCGGTCATTGGTCCTTCAGCTCCAAAGCGTCGAGGATCGCGTCGGCGACCTCGTCGGGCGTACGTGCGTCGGTGGCCACGGTGACCCGGGCGACCTCGGTGTAGAGCGGACGGCGGGCGTCCATCAGTTCGCGCCACTGACGGCGCGGGTTGACCGCGAGCAGCGGCCGGGCCTGGTTCAGGCCGACGCGCCGGACCGCCTCGTCCACATCGAGCGAGAGGTAGACGACGGGCAGCCCGGTCAGCAGGGCGCGGGTGGAGTCATCGAGGATGGCGCCGCCGCCGAGGGCGAGGACGCCGTCGTGCGCGGCGACCGCGGCACGGACGGCGGCGCGCTCCAGCTCCCGGAAGAACGGTTCGCCCTCGTCCACGAAGATGTCCGCGATCGGGCGGCCCCGCGCGGCGACGATGTCGGCGTCGGTGTCCCGGTAGCCGACCCCGAGCCGCGCGGCGAGCAGCTCGCCGACGGTCGACTTCCCCGAGCCCATGGGCCCGACCAGGACGATCAGCGGACCGCTCACCGGATGTGCAGGTTGTCGAGGTAGGAGCGGACGTTGCGCCGGGTCTCGGTGACGCTGTCGCCGCCGAACTTCTCCGCCACCGCGTCCGCCAGGACCAGCGCCACCATCGCCTCGGCGACGATGCCCGCGGCGGGCACGGCGGCCACATCGGAGCGCTGGTGGTGGGCGGCGGCGGGCTCACCGGTGGCGATGTCGACGGTGGCCAGCGCCCGGGGCACGGTGGCGATGGGCTTCATCGCCGCGCGGACCCGCAGCAGCTCACCGGTGGACATCCCGCCCTCGGTGCCGCCGGAGCGGCCGGAGGTACGGCGCAGCCCCTCGTCCGTGCGGACGATCTCGTCATGGGCCTTCGAGCCGGGCACCCGGGCCAGCTCGAAGCCGTCGCCCAGCTCGACGCCCTTGATCGCCTGGATGCCCATCAGCGCCGCGGCGAGGCGGGCGTCCAGCCTGCGGTCCCAGTGGACATGGGAGCCCAGGCCCACGGGGACGCCGTAGGCGAGGACCTCGACCACACCACCGAGGGTGTCGCCGTCCTTGTGGGCCTGGTCGATCTCGGCGACCATCGCCTCGCTCGCGGCGGGGTCGAGGCAGCGCACGGGGTCGGCGTCGAGCCGCTCGACATCGGCGGGGGTGGGGTAGACACCGTAGGGAGCCTTGGCCGAGGCCAGCTCCACCACATGGGAGACGATCTCGATGCCGGTGGTCTCCTTGAGGTAGGAGCGGGCGACGGCGCCGAGCGCCACCCGGGCGGCGGTCTCACGCGCGCTGGCGCGCTCCAGCACCGGACGGGCCTCGTCCAGGCCGTACTTCTGCATCCCGGCGAGGTCGGCGTGGCCGGGCCGGGGGCGGGTCAGCGGGGCGTTACGGGCGAGGGAGGCCAGCTCGTCGGGGTCCACGGGGTCGGCCGCCATGACCGTCTCCCACTTGGGCCACTCGCTGTTGCCCACCATGATCGCCACGGGGGAGCCCATGGTCAGCCCGTGCCGCACCCCGCCGAGGAAGGTGATCTCATCGCGCTCGAACTTCATCCGGGCGCCGCGACCGTAACCCAGGCGCCGCCGGGCGAGGTGGTCCGCCACCATCTCCGTGGTGACCGGGACGCCGGCGGGAAGCCCCTCCAACGTCGCCACCAGTGCGGGTCCGTGCGACTCTCCCGCCGTCAGCCAACGCAACCTGCTCAACGGTGCTCCTCCTGCTCGCGCCCTGGAACTGCGACGGCGCGACCGGGTGCGCGGCCCTGGCCCGCCTGACCCGATCCTCCCATGTCCGGGGTGGTGCCCCGGCCTCCGGTCCAGTAGACGGACGGGGCGCGGGCGCCGGGGCGGCCCCGAGGGCACGATGGCCGGGGGCGGCCCCGAGGGCGCGCGGACGGGGGCTCAGCGGCCGGGACGGCCTCAGCGCGGCGCGAGCGCGCGCTCCCCCGCCGCCCGCATCACCGCGAGCGGTGCCGGGGCCCGGCCGGTCATCAGCTCCACTTGGAGCACGGCCTGGTGGACCAGCAGGTCAAGCCCGCTGACCACCGCGCCCGACTTCCGGGACCAGGCGTCGGCGAGGGCGGTCGGCCACGGTTCGTACAGCACGTCGAAGAGGGTGCCGGGGGTGTCGGGCACCTCGGTGGCGAGCGCGTCGGTGGTCCCGGCCGGGGTGGTGGCGATCACGAGGGGCTCGCGGAGGGCCGCCGCGGCCCGCGACCAGTCGGCGGTGCGCACCTCGACGCCCAGCCGCTCACCCCAGCCGCGCATCTCGGCGGCCCGCTCGGCGCTGCGCACATAGGCGGTGACCGGCCCGGAGCAGATCCGCGCGAGCGCGGCGAGCGCGGAGGAGGCGGTGGCGCCCGCGCCGAGCACGGCCGCCGAGCCGACGGCGGTGACCCCGCGCTCGCGCAGCGCCGCGAGCATGCCGGGGATGTCGGTGTTGTCGCCGTGGCGGCGGCCGTCGGCGTCGAAGACGACGGTGTTGACGGTCTCCACCGAGGCCGCCGTGTCACTGATCCGGTCCAGCAGCGGGATCACGGCCCGCTTGAGCGGCATGGTCAGCGAGAGTCCGGCCCACTCGCCGCCGAGACCTGCGAGACCGGCGATGAAGCCCGGGAGGGCGGCCTCGTCGACCTCGAAGCGGTCGTAGCTCCAGTGGTCGAGGCCGAGCTCGGCGTAGGCGGCGCGGTGCAGCACCGGGGAGAGGGAGTGGGCGATCGGCGATCCGAGGACCGCCGCCCGGCGTATGGTCGGTTCGCTCACTGGCCGTTCTTCTCCTGCTCTTCCAGATAGCGCTGGCGGGCGCGCTCGTGCTCGTCGTGGGTCTCCGAGAAGACGGTCTCGTTCTCGGTGACGGAGACGAAGTAGTACCAGGGGCCCGGCTCCGGGTTGAGGGAGGAGTCGAACGCCTCCACGCCGGGGTTGCCGATCGGGCCCGGGGGCAGTCCCTGGTAGCGGTAGGTGTTGTACGGGTCCGGGTACTGGCGGACCTTGTCGACGGCGCCGATCGCGAGGGTGCTCTGGCCCTTGAAGTAGTTGACCGTGGAGTCGAACTCCAGCCGCCCCGCCGTCTCGTCGTTGTCGGGCTTGAGCCGGTTGTAGATGACCCGGGCGACCTTGTCGAAGTCCTCTTTGAACTTGCCCTCGGCCTGCACCAGGCTGGCGACCGTCAGCACCTGGAGCGGCGAGTCCAGCCCCAGCTTCTGGGCCTGCGCGGCGATGTCCGCCTGGTGGAACTCGCGGGCCGCCTCGGCGACCATCTTCCGCAGCACGGCCTCCGGCTTCATCCCCTTGGCGATCGGATAGGTGCCGGGGTAGAGGAACCCCTCCAGCGGGTCCTTGATCTTGGTGTTGTCATTGGCCCAGGCGGGCAGGCCCATGGTCTTCGCCTTGGCCTTGGCGACCAGCGCGGTGGTGCCGGGCTTGATCGCCAGACGCTTGTCGATCTCCTTGTAGACGGCGGCGTTGCGCTGGCCCGGGGCGAGGATGAGGTTGTTGCGGCTCTTGGGGTCGAGCATCAGCTTCACGGCCTCCCGGCCGGACATCTCCTTGGCGAGGACGTAGACACCCGCCTGGATGCTCTTGCCGTCGGCCGCCGAGACAAACGCCCCGGCGCTCTTGACGACCCCGGCCTTCTTGAGGATGTCGCCGATCTCCAGCAGTCCCACGTTCTTGGGGACCTCGACCTCGGTGGAGCCGCTGCCCGCGCCCGCGTAGTCGGCGGGCTCGCCGAATCGGCCCTCCCAGAACTGGTAGCCGAAGTAGCCGACACCGCCGAGGGCGCCGACGAGCACCACGGAGACCACCAGACAGGCGACACCGTTGCGGCTCTTCTTCTTGCCCTTGCCCTTGCCCCGGCGCGCGCGCCCGCCGCCCGCCGCGGGCTCCCCGCCACTGTCGTCACCCTCACCGCCGTCACCGCCGTCACCGCCGAAGAAGGCGTGGTCATCGGCGGGGTCGGGGTCCTGGTCGGCCGACTCGGGCGGCCGCGGTTCCGCCTCGGGCTCGGGCTCCGGGCGCCGCCGGTGGGGCGGCTCCGGCGGCGGATAGGCGTCCGGCGTGGCGTAGTAGTCCGCCTCGGACGCCCCTTGCTGACCGGGCGTCCCGCCGTAACCGTCGGTGACGGTGCCGCCGTAGGACATCGCGGTCTGCTGGCCGGTGTCCCAGCCGCCGTTGCCACCGTGGTACGAGGGGTCCTGGCCGTTCTGCGACTGCGCGCCCGGGTGCTGGCCGCCCTGGTGCTGTGCGCCATGTCCGGGGTAGGCGGCCGCCTGCTGCTGCGGATAGTGCCCCTGCTGGCCCATGTACTGCTGCTGGTAGGGGTCCTGCCCGCCATACGCGGCGGGGTCGCCGGGCGCCTGTCCCGGATACGGCTGCTGCCCGCCGGGTGACGGTACGCCGTACGGGGCCGGGCCCCCGGGCGCCTGTCCCGGATACGACTGGTGGCCGTCAGGGGACGGTACGCCGTACGCGGCCGGGTCACCGGGCGCCTGCCCGGGGTACGGCAGCTGGCCACCGGGGACCTGGGGACCGTACGGCGCCTGGCCACCCGGTGTCTGCCCGGGGTACTGCGAGGGATCGGCGGGGTACTGCGCCGGGTCACCCGGCTGCTGGGCCCACTGCTGCTGTTGTTGCTGCTGGCCGTTCCATCCCTGGTCGCCGTAGAGGGGGTCGTTCGGATGCCACGGTTCGGAGCCGGGGCCCCGGCCATATTCAGTCATCGATCGATCCCCTCGGGCCGCGAGTGGGGCGGAGTACCGACCCGTCGTCGTGCTCGGCGGCCGGAAACCTTCCGGCCGCCGTATCGCGCGGAACGTTACCGTATCGCGATCACACAACCACTTCGACGGACTCGCCCGGCGGGAGATCAGACGCCCGTTCGGACTCCAGAGCGTTCTGAAGGATCACCACAGCGGCAGCCTGGTCGACGACAGACCGGCCCTTTTTGGACTTCACACCGGAGGCACGCAGCCCCTGGGTGGCCGTGACTGTGGTCATCCTCTCGTCCACCAGCCGCACCGGGACCGGGGCGATCCCGCGCGCCAGCTCCCCGGCGAAGGCCCGCACCTTCTTGGCGGCCGGGCCCTCCCCGCCGCTCAGCGAGCGGGGCAGCCCCACGATGACCTCCAGCGGCTCGTACTCCCCGACCAGGAGCCGGATCCTGCGGTGGGCGGCCGGGACATCACGTCCCGGCACGGTCTCCACCGGTGTCGCGAGGACCCCGTCGGGGTCGCACGAGGCGACCCCGATCCGGGCGTCCCCGACGTCGAGCGCGAGACGGCGACCGCGCCTCACGAGGTCTCGGCCACCAGTCGCTCGACGGCCGCGATGGCGTCGTCGATGGCGGCCGGGTTCTGACCGCCGCCCTGGGCGACGTCCGGCTTGCCGCCACCGCCGCCACCGAGGGTCTTGGCGGCGGCGCGCACCAGCTCACCGGCCTTGAGCCCGCGCTCACGCCCGGCCTCGTTGGTGGCGATGACGGTGAGCGGACGGTCGTTGGCCACGGTGAAGAGCGCCACCACGGCCGGACGGTCGCCGGGGATACGGCCCCGGACGTCCAGCACCAGCTTGCGCAGATCGTCGGCGGTGGTGCCGTCCGGGACCCGGCCGGTCACCAGGGCCACCCCGCGCACGTCCCGAGCGCCCTCGGCCAGCCCGGCGGCGGCCTGGAGCACCTTCTCCGCGCGGAAGCGCTCGATCTCCTTCTCCGCGTCCTTGAGCTTGGCGAGCATGCCGGAGATCTTCTCCGGCAGTTCCTCGGGACGGCCCTTGACCAGCTCCTGGAGCTGGGCGACGACCGTGTGCTCCTTGGCGAGGAAGTTGTACGCGTCCACACCGACGAGGGCCTCGATCCGGCGCACACCGGAGCCGATGGAGGACTCGCCGAGCAGCTTCACCAGCCCGAGCTGGGCGGTGTTGTGGACATGCGTACCGCCACACAGCTCCTTGGAGAAGTCACCGATGGTGACGACCCGGACCCGCTCGCCGTACTTCTCGCCGAACTCGGCGATGGCGCCCGCCTTCTTGGCCTCGTCCAGGCTCATGATCTCGGCCTGGACGTCCAGCTCACGGGAGAGGACCTCGTTGATCCGCTGCTCCACGTCGACGAGGACCGTGCCGGGCACGGCGGCCGGCGAGCCGAAGTCGAAACGGAAGCGGCCCGGCGAGTTCTCCGAACCGGCCTGGGCGGCCGTCGGGCCGAGCGCGTCCCGCAGCGCCTGGTGGGTGAGGTGGGTGGCGCTGTGGGCACGGGCGATGGCCCGGCGGCGCGTGACGTCGATCGCGGCATAGGCGGAGGCACCCACGGTGACCTCGCCGACCTGCACCGAACCCTTGTGCACGGAGACACCGGGCACCGGCTGCTGGACATCGCGGATCTCGATGACGGCGCCGGAGTCCAGCCGGATCCGCCCCTGGTCGGCGAGCTGGCCGCCCCCCTCGGCGTAGAAGGGGGTGCGGTCGAGGACGACCTCGACCTCGTCGCCCTCGGTGGCGGCGGGGGAGGGCACACCGTCGACGAGCAGTCCGACGACGGTGGACTCGCCCTCGGTGGTGAGATAGCCGGTGAACTCGGTGGTGCCGGAGGTGTCGGCCACCTCGCGGTAGGCGGAGAGGTCGGCGTGGCCGGTCTTCTTGGCCCGGGCGTCGGCCTTGGCCTTCTCCCGCTGCTCCTTCATCAGACGGCGGAAGCCGTCCTCGTCCACGGAGAGCCCCTGCTCGGCGGCCATCTCCAGGGTGAGGTCGATCGGGAAGCCCCAGGTGTCGTGGAGCAGGAACGCCTTGTCACCGGGGAGGACGGCGCCACCGGCGCTCTTGGCCTCGGTGATGGCGGTGTCGAGGATGTTCGTGCCGGCCTTCAGCGTCTTGAGGAAGGCGGCCTCCTCGGCGAGCGCGACGGTCTCGATCCGGGAGCGGTCGGCGACCAGTTCGGGGTACTGCTCGCCCATGGTCCGGATGACGACGTCGACCAGCTCGGCGACGACGGGCCCGGTCGCGCCCAGCAGGCGCATATTGCGGATGGCGCGGCGCATGATGCGGCGCAGCACATAGCCACGGCCCTCGTTGCCGGGGGTGACACCGTCGCCGATGAGCATGACCGAGGTACGGATGTGGTCGGCGACCACGCGCAGCGAGACGTCCGAGGTGTGCTCGGCGCCGTAGCGGACGCCGGTGAGCTCGGTGGCCTTGTCCATGACGACCTGGAGCGTGTCCGTCTCGTACATGTTCTGGACGCCCTGGAGGATCATGGCGAGGCGTTCGAGACCGAGACCGGTGTCGATGTTCTTGGAGGGCAGCTCACCGAGGATCGGGAAGTCCTCCTTACCCGAGCCGGGACCGCGCTCGTACTGCATGAAGACCAGGTTCCAGATCTCCACATAGCGCTCGTCGTTGACGGCGGGGCCGCCCTCCTCGCCGAACTCGGGACCCCGGTCGTAGTTGATCTCGGAGCAGGGACCACAGGGGCCGGGGACGCCCATCGACCAGAAGTTGGGGCCCATGCCCAGGCGCTGGATCCGCTCGGCGGGCACGCCGACCACATCGCGCCAGATGCGCTCGGCCTCGTCGTCCTCCTTGTAGACGGTGATCCACAGGCGCTCGGGGTCGAGGCCGTAGCCGCCATCGGCCTGGGAGGAGGTGAGCAGCTCCCAGGCGAGCTTGATGGCGCCCTCCTTGAAGTAGTCACCGAAGGAGAAGTTGCCGCACATCTGGAAGAACGTGCCGTGCCGGGTGGTCTTGCCGACCTCCTCGATGTCCGGGGTGCGGACGCACTTCTGCACGCTGGTGGCGCGGGGGGCGGGCGGCTTGGTCTCACCGAGGAAGTACGGCTTGAAGGGGACCATGCCCGCGTTGACCAGGAGCAGAGTCGGGTCGTCCGCGATGAGCGACGCCGAAGGGACGACGGTGTGCCCGCGCTCCTCGAAGAAGCTCAGCCAGCGGCGGCGGATTTCAGCCGACTCCATCAGTGGTCCTCATTCCGGTTGTAAGAGTGGGAGGGAAGCGTACGGGGGGCGCGCCCGATCGCGGGGCGCCGGCGCTGTGCGGGCAGTTCCGGGTCGGGGTCGGCATGGGTACCGAGTGCCTCTGCCAACTCGTGCTCACGCTGGATCATTCCGGCCCGGACGTCGAGCGCGAACTCGCGCACCCGGTGGCCCGCGTCGACCGCCCGGTTCGCCGCCTGTGCGGCCAGCGACTCGGGGGTGAGCTGCTTGAGCTTGTTGTTGACCTTCGTGGTCGCCCAGACGCCTGCGGCGGCGCCCGCGGTGAACCAGAACGCTCGGCGGAACATGGTCGTCAGCCCTTCTTGCTGCCCCATCGGCGCCGGTCACCACGTGCGAAGGGCACGGACCGGCCGACGAGGACCGTACGGCGGGTGCGCTCCCGGGGGGCGGGGGCGTCTTCGGCCCCACGGCCCATCGCCCGGCGCACCCCGTAGCCGAAGGCCGCGACCTTCACCAGGGGCCCGCCGAAGGTGGACGCGACGGTCGTGGAGAGCGCGGAGGCGTTGGAGGTGACCTCCTGGACATCGGTAGCGATGGCGTCGACCCGCGCCAGCTGCGTCTGGGCGGACCGGACCGTCTCGGAGGCGTCCGCCAGCAGCGGAACCGCCTGCTCGGTCACCTCGGCCACGAGCCGGGTGGTCGCCCTGAGCGTCTGGGCCAGCCTCGCCAGCACCACGGCGAGGAAGGAGACCAGAATCGCCCAGAAGACGGCCACCAGGATCCCGGCAACCTCTCCACCGGTCACACCGCACCGCTCTCTGCTCGTCGCTGAAGGGCATCCACGACCCGGAAAACCCCTGAGGAAACCCTATCGCGCCCGGCCCGCGCCCCCACACCGCATAACCCGCGCCCGCGGGGTGCGGTACGGAGGAGCAAGGATCCGTTCCTGGCGCGCCTCAGCACCGGGAGCCCCGGAGCCCACGGGCCACTGCGTCCCCCCGGGACCCCGGGGGAACGCAGCGGCCCGCCGCCTCCCGCCGCGTTCCCATGAGGAAGGCGGCGGGGTGACGACGGGCCGAGGTGCGCGTGACCGCGCCCGGATCAGCGGGCGTAGTACTCGACGACCAGCTGCTCGTCGCAGATCACGGGGATTTCCTTGCGGTTCGGGTCGCGGTCCAGGCGGAAGGCCAGGGCCTTCAGGTTGACCTGGAGGTAGCGCGGGGTCTCACCGTCGGCGGCGAAGCCACCCTCGCGGGCCACCTGGAAGAGGGTCTTCTCGCGGGAGCGCTCACGGATGGTGATGACGTCGTCCGGACGGACGCGGAAGGACGGCTTGTCGACCTTGCCGCCGTTGACCTCGACGTGGCCGTGGACGACCATCTGGCGGGCCTGGTAGATGGTGCGGGCGATGCCCGAACGCAGCACCAGGGCGTCCAGACGACGCTCCAGCTCGACGACCAGGGCCTCGCCCGTCTTGCCCTCGGCCTTGCGGGCGCGGTCGTAGGCGCGGACCATCTGGCGCTCGCTGATGTCGTACTGCGCGCGCAGCCGCTGCTTCTCCAGCAGACGGACCTTGTAGTCCGAGTTCTGCTTGCGGCCACGGCCGTGCTCGCCCGGCGGGTAGGGGCGGGCCTCGAAGTACTTGACGGCCTTCGGCGTCAGCGCGATACCGAGCGCACGGGACTTCTTGACCTTGGGACGCGACTGGTTAGGCACGTTCTCCAGACCTCCGATATAGGTTAGGTTAGGCTCACCTTACTCAAGGAGATCGCATGTCTCGCCCAGGGAACACCAAGCGCGTCACGGACAGCACGACAGAACTCGCCGCGACTCAGGGCGGCGAAGTGACGGAGGTCCGATCAGCTCATGGTCAGCCGCGTCCCAGCGGGCTTGAAATCACTCGGATGCCGTCAGCAGCCGAGCGCACACGAACTCTCGTACAGGGTACATGCTCCGCGGTGCTGCTCATTCCCGGTGTCTCCGTGACCAGGCCGGACCAGCTGGCGCCCCGGGACCGGGTCGTGGACGACGACGGCGAGATCCGGCTGCGCTACCCGGCCGACTCCCCGGCCGTCCGCGCGGCGGCCCACGCCCAGGACGACGAACTGACCGCCGTGCTGGAGCTCACCGATGTGGCGCCGGTCTCCGTGCCGCACCGGATCCGGGGGCGGGCCTGGGTGACGGGCTGGCTCACCCGTGTCCCCGACACCGGCCACACCGAGCCCGGCACCGCGGAGCTCCGGCTCCATGTGGGCGAACTGTACGTGGACGATCTGTGGGGCGCCGCCTCCGTGGACCCCGAGGAGTTCACCCGGGCCACGGCCGACCCACTGGTCGCCCATGAGACCGAGCTGCTCCAGCATCTGCACGCGGCGCACGCCGACCGGCTCCAGGAGCTGTGCGGACTGCTGGGCGAGCGCGCGGAGAGCGCCCAGGCCGCGACGGGCACCACGGTCCAGCGCGCGGTACCGCTGGCACTGGACCGGTTCGGGCTGCGGATCCGCTTCGTCGGCCACGGCTGCTTCGACGCCCGGTTCGACTTCCCGGAGCCGGTCGGGGACATCACCGGACTGCGCCGGGCCATGCGCACCCTCTTCGACGCCGCCGCCCGCTGAACCGCCGGACCCGGCTGGTCCATCCGGGGCGGCCGGGCCTCACGAGGGGCGCAGTCGCTCCCGTACCTTCTCGACCACATCGGCGTAGCGCGCCTCAGCGCCATAGCGGGTGGGTTCGTAGTAGCGCTTGCCGTGGATCGCGTCCGGGGCGTACTGCTGGGCGGCGATGGCGCCGGGGACGTCATGGGGATAGACATAGCCCGTGGCATGCCCCAGCTTGGCCGCGCCCTGGTAGTGGCCGTCGCGCAGATGGGCCGGGACGGGACCGGCCAGGCCCGCGCGGACATCGGCCAGGGCGGCGCCGATCGCGGTGGTGGCGGTGTTGGACTTCGGGGCCAGCGCCAGCGCGATGGTGGCGTGGCTGAGTGTGAGCGCCGCCTCGGGGAAGCCGATCAGGGCGACGGCCTGCGCGGCCGCGACCGCCGTGGGCAGGGCGGTCGGGTCGGCGAGGCCGATGTCCTCACTGGCGGAGATCATCAGCCGTCGCGCGATGAACCGCGGGTCCTCACCCGCCTCGATCATCCGGGCCAGATAGTGCAGCGCGGCGTCCACGTCGGAACCCCGGATGGACTTGATCAGGGCGCTCGCCACGTCGTAGTGCTGGTCGCCGTCGCGGTCGTAGCTCACGGCGGCGCGATCGACCGTCTCCTCCACGGTCGCCAGGGAGATCTCCTCCTCCCCCTTGTCCAGCGCGGCACCGGCCGCCGCCTCCAGCGCCGTCAGCGCCCGCCGGGCGTCACCGCCCGCGATCCGCAGCAGATGCGATGCGGCGTCCCCGGCGAGGGTCAGCGCCCCGCCCAGTCCCCGCTCCTCGGTCAGCGCCCGGCTCATCAGCCCGCGCAGGTCGTCGTCGGTGAGCGGCTCCAGCGTCAGCAGCAGCGAGCGGGAGAGCAGCGGGGAGATCACCGAGAAGTAGGGGTTCTCGGTGGTGGCGGCGATCAGGGTGACCCAGCGGTTCTCCACGGCGGGGAGCAGGGAGTCCTGCTGGGCCTTGGAGAAGCGGTGGATCTCGTCGAGGAAGAGGACGGTCTCCTTGCCGAAGCCACCCGCAGCCCGCCGGGCCCCTTCGATCACCGCACGGACCTCCTTGACCCCGGCGGTGATCGCGGACAGTTCCACGAAGCGCTTGTTGGTCGCCTTGGAGACCACATAGGCCAGGGTCGTCTTGCCGATGCCCGGCGGCCCCCAGAGGATCACCGACGAGACCCCGGCCGGTCCCCCGGCCCCCTCCCCCACCAGGCGCCGCAGCGGGGAGCCCGGCTTGAGGAGATGGCGCTGACCGACGACCTCGTCGAGGGTGCGCGGACGCATCCGGACCGCCAGGGGGCTGCTGGTCGGATCCTTCTCCTGGCGTTCTTCCGCCGCTGCGGTAAAGAGGTCGGGCTCCACGTACCGCAGCCTATGCCAGGGCACTGACAACGCCCCGCCCGCGCCCGGCGCCGGTACGCGGAGGGGCCCGCCGTCTCCGTACGCTCAGCGCTCTCGGCGCGGTACGGGGATGGCGGGCCCCTCATCGACGGCGTGGGGCGCGCTCAGCTGGTCCAGAAGTCCCACCAGCGGGTCAGGACCAGCATGCCGATGATCCCGATCCAGAGCACCGGCGGCATCCAGTGGAACTCCAGCAGGGCGCCCCGCACCCCCTCGGGAACCCGGATGATCCGGTGGCGGATGTTGTGCGTGGTCACGTAGCAGAACATCACGATCGTCGCGGCCCAGGCGAGCGAGCACCACAGGCACAGCGCGTTGATGTTGTAGAGCGACTGGTACATCAGCCAGGTCACGAAGCCGACGCCGAAGAGACAGCCCGCGTTGAGCCCCAGCCAGTACCAGCGCCGGAAGCGGGCGCCCGACAGCAGGGCCATCCCGATGGCGATCACCATCGAGTAGGTCACCATGCCCAGCAGCGGGTTGGGGAAGCCGAAGACGGCCGCCTGCTCGCTCTTCATGATGCTGCCGCAGGAGACCACGGGGTTGAGGCTGCACCCCGGGGTGAAGGAGGGGTCCTCCAGCAGCTTGAACTTGTCCAGGGTGATCACCCAGGAGGCCAGCAGCCCGGCCGCGCCGGTGATCACCAGCAGCCAGGAGAAGGCCCGTCCGGCGCCGACCGCGCCACCGGGTCCGCCCGTCCCGCCGTCGGTCCGCTCGCTGGATGACACCTCGTCCACCGCCGCTGTCGTCATGTGGCCTTCCCTCGCTCTGAAGCTGCCTCGGGGCCCGCTGGGGCACGGTCATTCTGCCCCACCTCGCCCGGTCTCCACCGTTCGCTGGAGATAAGGACGGGCGGCCGGACGGGGTCCTCCCCGGCGCCGCGCGACGGCCTCGGCCGCCCCCGCGGACCGGCGGGATCGAGGCGGAACGGGCGCGCGGAGCACCGCCGGGACACCTCGCGCTCCGGGCGGCGGACGGCGCCGTCGCGGGCGTTCCCCGAGGTGAGGAGGTCAGCACTCCCCCCGGCCTGAGAGCACCGGACGGGAGCGGCGGCGGGGGCGCGGCGGCGGTGGGCTCCCGGCGGGCGGCCGACCGGCACGGGCGTCCCCGGAGCGGGACCGTCTGCCCGGATGAACCGGCGCCTTCCCTGTTGACGGTCCGGCTCCCGTCTCGCTGACAGTCCGGCTCCCGCACCTCTCCGTCACGCCGGACGGGAACGAGCGGGCACGGCAGGAGCCCACACGGACGCCCGCTCCGGCCGCCGGCGCGGCCGGGGATCGGCGGGCCCGGCACGCGGGACCCGGGTCGCCCCCGCGAGCCAGGGACACCGCCGCCGTATCCGGGGAGATGGGCCGGAGCCGCCGAGCGCCTCAGGCCGGGCGGGGCCCGGGTGACAGCGGGGCCCGGG
>NZ_JBHVHF010000046.1:0-35786 GCF_042800315.1 Streptomyces sp. NPDC057638 | reverse complement strand
CCGTGGCGCGGGAGTCACCGGCGCCACGGAACCCTCACCCCTCGGAGTCGGTACTGGAGAGTTCGGTACCGGACCAATCCGTCACACGGCCTCCGGGGACATTCCTGCCCGCCCTATCCTTTGCCTGGTGCGTTCTGGAGATCAGCTTGCCGATCTTCTTGAAGAAATCCTTGGCCTGATCCTTTTCCACGCCGTACCGATTCTGGTACTGAGGCACTCCGTCCAGGGCCCTGGGGGACAGCCAGATAAATCCAGGACGTACCGTGTCCGAGCCTTCCGGATACAGCTGAACAAAGCAGTTGGCACACGGACGCTTGGTGCCAGCGATATAGTCCGGGGTCTTCTTGCCGTTGTGCTCAAGAATCCTGAGTTCGGCATGGCGCTCATTCCCGCCAGCGGTCACCACCCGCACGCCCTTGGCGATGGCGCTCTTGATCTTCGCGTAAGGATCCCCCTCCGCCTTGATCGCCTTGAGGAACTTTCGCGCCTTCCACTGGTACATCTTCTGCCAGTCGGCCACGTCCGCGTTCTTGAGGAAGGGCTCGATATTCTCGCCCTCGCTCCCCAGCTCCTCCTGCAAGGTACCGATACTGAACTGCCGGTTGGCGGACATCAGGAGATGCCCGTCGTCGCCGATCGCGGTCTGGACCTCCTCGTTCCTGTCCCCCAGATACGACCGGGCGACGTTCGAGATCGACTCAAGGGCCCGGACTTCCTCACTCTTCTTGATCACATTCGGCCGGGGATGCTCTTGGGTCTTCGTCCGCGCGAAACGGGCTCCTCCAGCCGTCGTCTCGACCGTCCAGGTGCCGGAGGCCGCGATCTCCGCTTCGAGGGCGTCGACGAACGCGTACTGGCTGAGCACGGCATCCCGTGGGGTGATGAGTCCGGCGTCCAGCAGATCCTGGACGTTGTTCTCGTCATAGAAGAGATCACTGGGGAACTCATCACTGTCGATGTCCATCGCCTGGGTGCTGGCGGCCGTCCCCCCACCCGCACCGGCCATCTCCGTGTCCGCTTGCTCTGCCTGCTCCGCCTGCTCCGGCTTGACGCGCTTGGAGTCGGAGGACTCCGCCTGCATCGTGTTCGACCGTTCCCGCTTCTCCCCGGGAGCGGGCGCGCGCTGGACCCGCGCGCTCCCGGGCCGGTCCGGGGCGGGGGACGGCCGGCCGGGCGGGGGCGCGGTGGCGGGGAGCGGCCGGGCCAGGGCGCCGGCCGCCACGGTGTCGGCCTCGCGCTCGAAGCGGTCGGAGGGGTCGGAGACCCGGAAGCCGTGTCCGGTGTCGGAGCCGGAGACCGGTCCCCGGCGCTGCTGCACGACATGGACCAGTTCATGCGCCAGGGTGTGCCGGTCCGCGCCCCCCGCGCCGAGGACCACATGGCTGCCGGAGGTGTACGCGCGTGCGCCGACCTCGGCCGCCGAGGTCCGCGCGGCGGTGTCCGCGTGGACGCGTACACCGGAGAAGTCCGCGCCGAGCCGGGTCTCCATCTCGGTACGCGTGCGGTGGTCGAGGGGCCGTCCCGGGGAGCGCAGGACATCGGGGACGCTGGAGCGCCGCACGGTCCGCCCGCCGCCGGTGCCGCCGTCGGTCCCGGGTTCGTGGCCGTCCTGGGCCCCGGGGTGTCCGGCCCGGCGGAGCAGTTGGACGACCGCCGCGTTGCCGGGGCCGCCCTGGAGGGTCAGGAGTGGTGGTAGCCGCGTCGTGGGTGGGTCGGCGGGCGTACGGGCCGATGACCGGGTGCGCTCCGCCTCTGTGCTCCGCGTGCCGCCGTTCGCGCGCATGACCGTCCTCCCGTGCCGTCGTCACCGTCGCCAGACCCCTGCCGACTCTCCCCGCCCCGGCCACGGATAGCCAGCCCCCGTGGCGGAGATGGCGCCGGTCCACGGATCACGTGCCCGGGACGTATGCGGTGACCCATGACGGGACGTTAGGGCAGTGGACGGGGCCACCACCCACGGAGCGGCCCGCTTCGGCCTGATCCCGGCCTCGCGCGCCAGGGAGGTACCCGCGCTCGCGCAGCGGCGGCGGAAACCGTGGCGGGATGATTTCCGGCCGTACCACCGGGTGGACTTGACCTCAAGTGAAGTTGAAGTTGCAGGGTTGGGTCATGACGCAGACGACAGCGCGGACTTCTCCCGCCAGCCCCCTGTCCACCACCGGATCCCGTACGTTCGGCGAGCTCGACCAGCTGATGTCCCTGATGACCGGGGACGAGAAGCACGGCCCCGCGGCCACCTCCACCCTGGACGCGCTGTGGGTGCTCTACGACCGTGTGCTGCGGGTCTCCCCCGACACGGCGGAGGACCCCGACCGGGACCGCTTCCTGCTCTCCAAGGGGCACGGTCCGATGGCCTATTACGCCGTGCTCGCCGCCAAGGGCTTCTTCCCCGAGGCGCTGCTGTCCGGATTCGGCGGCTTCGACTCCCCGCTCGGCCACCACCCCGACCGGACGCTGGTGCCCGGGGCCGAGATCGGCAGCGGATCGCTGGGGCACGGATTGCCGCTCGCGGTCGGTACGGCGCTGGGCCTGCGGATGCAGGGGCGCGCCGACTCCCGGGTGTGGGTGCTGATCGGGGACGCGGAGCTGGACGAGGGCAGCAACCACGAGGCCATCGCCTACGCCGGTCCGGCCCGACTCTCCGCGCTGCACACCCTGGTCGTCGACAACGGCTCGGCCAGCCACGGCTGGCCCGGTGGCATCGCCTCCCGGTTCGAGGCGGCGGGCTGGTCCGCGGTCACCGTGGACGGCCGGGACCACGAGGCGCTGTACGCCGCGTACACCCTGCCGCACCCCGGACGGCCGCACGCGGTGGTGGCCCGGGTGGAGTCCAAGGCGGACGCGGGCGAACCGAAGGTCGCCTGACCGGGTTCCGCGCCCATACCTCCGCACCACGCCCGGACAGGGCCTAGGGCCCGGCGCGCCCCGCCCGCACGACAGCCCAGCGCCGCGAAGGCCACCGGCCCGGCACCACCGGCCCAGCTCCGGCAACCTAGCTCCACCGGGCCAGCACCACCGGCCCGGCTCTAGCAACCTCACGACATGACCGATGTCAACACCTGCAAGGGGACACCCGCGATGGACACCATGCGCGACCGTTTCATCTCCACCGCCTCCCGGCTGCTCGACGAGGACCCACGGCTGGCCGTCGTCCTCGCGGACATCAGCACCGACGGCTTCGCACCGGCCCAGCGGACCCATCCGGACCGGGTCATCAATGTGGGCATCCGCGAACAACTGCTGGTCGGCGTCGGCGGTGGTCTGGCGCTGACCGGAGTGCGGCCGATCGTCCACACCTTCGCCAGCTTTCTGGTCGAGCGCCCCTTCGAGCAGGTCAAACTGGACTTCCAGCACCAGGGCACCGGCGCGGTGCTGGTCAGCGCGGGCGGCTCGTATGACTGGCCGTCAGGCGGCTTCACCCATATGGCACCCGGCGATGTCGCCCTCATGGACACCCTCGACGACTGGACCATCCATGTCCCGGGCCACCCCGACGAGGCGGAGGCGCTGCTGCGCCGGGCGGCCACCGGTGACGACCGGGTGTATCTGCGTCTCTCGCTCCAGCAGAACGAGGAGCCGCTCCCCGTGACCGGCGAGGGCTTCCTCACCCTGCGGGAGGGCCGGTCCGGCGTGGTGGTCGCGGTGGGCCCGATGCTGGGAGCGGTCACCGAGGCGGTGGCGGACCTGGATGTCACCGTGCTCTACGCGACGACCGTGCGCCCCTTCGACGGCGCCGCCCTGCGCCGGGCCACCGAGACCGCCACGGCGGACATCGTGCTCGTCGAGCCCTATCTGGCGGGCACCTCCACCGCCGCCGCCAGCGACGCGCTGCGCGACATACCGCACCGGATCCTCGCCCGGGGAGTGGGGCGCAAGGAACTGCGCCACTACGGGGAGATGTCCGAGCACCTGGCGGCCCAGCGGCTCGACCCCGCCTCGCTGCGCGAGGACATCGGCGCCTTCCTCGGCGCGAGCGCGGGAGGCCGCTGAACCCCACGTGCGGGACCGCAGGCCACCCGGGCCACCGCGCACAGCCCGTCCGACCGCCCGGCGCCCCGCGCCGGGCCGCGCCGGGCCGCTGTGCGGCTTGCCCGCTCCCGCGGGACCGCGACCGCGTACGGCTCACGGGCCGTCCCCGGTGCGGGCCGCCGGATCCCCCGGAACGCCCCGTACGAAGCCGTACGCGCCCCGCCCGGGGCATCCGGATGCGGCCCCGGGCGTCCGAGGAGACCATGGAGCCCACGCCCCAGCGGCTCGACGGACGGCCGGAGGAGGACGGGTGTGCCGCTGTCAGCGGCGTACGCGGAGCGGTGCCCCGCGGTCCGCGACCAACTGCACAGCGCCACCATCACCCGCCACACCCCCTCGCCGACCCCACGACGGGCGCCCAGCCGACCCCTACGCTCCCCTGGCTCATCAGCCCCATGGTGGTGTGGGCGTCCGGCCCCGGCCCGCCGTCCCCGCGCCGCGGCGACGACAGGCGTCCGCCCCCTCAAGGACGGCGAGGACCCCGGCCCGGGAGCACCACCGGTTGGGAGGATCGATCATGACGACAGCGCAGGACCGGCCTTCGGGCGGCCAGGACAGCCCCGTAGTACTCCCGGTCACCGCCGCCGTGGTGCGCGTGACCGGCGGCCCCTTCGCCCTGGAGGAGCTGAGCCTCGACACCCGGCTGCGCCCCGACGAGATCCTGGTCAGGGTGGTGGCCACCGGGGTGTGCCAGACCGATGTCCACGTCCGTGACCAGCATCCGCCGACCCCGCTGCCCGCCGTGCTCGGTCATGAGGGCGCCGGGGTGGTCATGCGGGCCGGCGCCGCGGTCACCACCGCCGCCCCCGGCGACCATGTCGTCATGTCCTACCAGTCGTGCGGTCGGTGCCGCCCCTGCCTCAGCGGCTTCCCCACGTACTGCGCCCGCTCCTTCCCCGTCAACTTCGGCGGCTCCCGGCCCGACGGCACCAACGCCCTCCGGGACGGGGACGGCGCCGAGGTCCACGGTCACTTCTTCGGCCAGTCGTCGTTCGCCACCCACTCCATCGCGACGGAACGCAACGTCGTCCGGGTCCCCGACGACCTGCCACTCCATCTGCTCGCCCCGCTCGGCTGCGGGTTCCAGACCGGGGCGGGGGCCGTGCTCAACTCCCTGCGGGTGCCGCCGGGCGCCTCGCTCGTCGTGCTCGGCACCGGTGCGGTCGGTCTGGCCGCCGTCATGGCCGCGCGGGCCACCGGCGCCTCCCCGGTCATCGCGGTGGACATCGTGCCCGAGCGCCTCGCCCTCGCCGCCGAACTCGGCGCGACCCACACGGTCAACGCCAAGGAGGAGGACATCGCCGCCCGGATCGCCGGGATCACCGGTGGCGGCGCGGACTTCGTCCTGGAGATCACCGGGCGGCCCGAGATGCTCACCCTCGCCGTGAACGCCCTCGCCCCGCTCGGCACCGCCGCGCAGATCGGCGGCGCGCCCGCCGGGGCCCATGCCGAAGTGAACATGAACGCCCTGCTCGGCGGGCGCACCGTACGCGGCATCGCCCAGGGCGACTCCATCCCCCGGCTCTTCATCCCCCAGCTCATCGCGCTGCACCGGGCGGGCCGGTTCCCCTTCGACCGGCTGATCCGCGCCTACGGCTTCGAGGACATCAATCAGGCCGTCGCCGACACCTGCGACGGGTCGGTCGTCAAGCCCGTCCTGCGGATCGGGGGCTGACACCCGTCCCGACGGGGCACGGACGCCTCCCCGGGCGTCCGCACATGCCCCGGCCTCACAGCAGCGTCGGCGCGTGGAAGGTGCCGAGCCCGGAGGTCAGGTCCCGGTCCACCCAGTAGCGGCGCGGTTCGACCAGCATGACGTCGACGCTGACGGCGAGGATGCCCGGGATCTGGGCCAGTTCGCCGTCGTAGAAGAGCGCCAGGGCCGCGCGGTCGGTGACCAGACCGGTGGCGAGGACCGACCGGTCGCTGGCGACATGGGCGACGAGCCGGGTCTGGGGGAGCTGGTCGATGCGGCGCATCACGTCGGGTGTCTGTCCCGGGGCCACATGCAGACGCAGGATGAAGGGGGTCTGGAAGCCGAGCCACTCCGAGACGATCTCCAGCCGGGGCCTGACCCATCCCTCGTCCAGGACGCGGCGGACGACGCGATGGGCGGTGGAGGTGGCCAGTCCGGCGGTGCGGGCGATGCTCGCGGCGGACGCGCGGGCGTCCTGGATCAGTTCGGCGACGACGGTGCGTTCGGCCTCACTGAGCGGTTTGGCCGGGGGTGTCGCGGTCGCGGTGGCGGTGGCGGTGGCGCTGGGGGGCAGGCCACCGGTGAGCTGGAGCAGGGCGGCGCGTTCGGCGCCGGTGAGGGACTGGGGGTCCCAGGTGATGCCCCGGCGCAGGGTGCTCAGCGCAGGCAGGGCGTTGACCCGGCGGACGCCCGGGATGGAGAACATCCGGTCGATGGCCTGGCTGGTGGCGGCCTCGGAGGGGGCGTGGACCACGGCGTAGAGGGGGTAGTCGCCGGAGATCTGCGCCAGGACGGTGAGGTGGGGCAGCTCACGGAGGCGCTGGAGGACGGCGAGCGGGGTCTCGCCGGTGATGTCCAGGAAGACATGGACGGGCATCGCGGTGGAGTGCATGCCCCAGTCGGCCTGGCCGATCACCCGGACCATCCTCGCCTCGCGCAACCGGTCGTAGCGGCGTTTGAGCGTGCTGGCGTCGGCGGCGAGGATCCCGCCGAGATCGTCCCAGGTGCCCCGGGGCGCCAGATGCAGGGCGCCGATCAGGCGCCGGTCGAGCTCGTCGAGGAGAGGGCGGGTCATGGCGCCCTACCTTAGCTCGCCAGTTAATCCCACTGTTATCTACAGATGCTGGAGAATCTCTCACTCGGATGTCATTGTTCGCAGGAACATCCATCCGTTGCACAAAGAGGTACCGATGAGCGTCACCTCCGCCCAGACTCCGCCGACCGAGCCACAGTCGAGGGCCCTGCGCACCGCCTTCCGGGGTTTCGCGGCGATCGAACGGGTCGGCAACCGGCTCCCCCACCCGTTCTGGCTGTTCTGGATCCTCGCGGGGGTCGTGGCCGTGCTGAGCGCCGCCCTGGCGGCGGCCGACGTGAGCGCCGTGCACCCCGGCACCCGCGAGACCATCACGGTCGAGAACCTGCTCAGCCAGGCCGGACTCACCATGGCCATCGAGGGGGCCGTGGACAACTTCGCCGCCTTCCCGCCGCTGGCCACCATCCTGACGGTGATGTTCGGCATCGTCGTCGCCGAGAAGAGCGGGCTCTTCTCCGTCCTGCTGCGCCGCATGGTCGAGCGGGTGCCGGGCAAGTACCTCACCTTCGCCCTGTCCCTGACCGCCATGTTCAGCCATGTCGCGGGCGACGCGGCCTACTTCACCCTGATCCCGATCGGCGCCCTGGTCTTCCGCGCGGCGGGGCGCAGCCCCGTCCTCGGCTGCATCGTCGCGTACGTCTCGATCTCCGCCGGGTACAACGCCTCCCCGTCCCTGACCACCACCGACGTCCTGCTGTCGTCCATCTCCACCGCCGCGGCCCAGACCATCGACGCCGACTACGTCATCACCCCGGTGTCCAACTACTTCTTCGGGGTGGGCTCGTCGGTCCTGGTGGCCCTGGTGATCACGCTGGTGGTCGACAAGGTCCTCGTCCGCCGCGCCGACCTGGAGCCGGACGAGCCGGTCGCCGCGCCCAACGCCGAGGAGCTGGAGGCGATCGAGGTCACCGAGCGCCAGCGGTACGCGCTGCGCCGGACCGGGCTGTTCGCCACCGCGCTCATCGCGCTCCTGATCCTGGCCATGGTCCCGGCCGCGTCACCGCTGCGCGGGGAGGGCGGCGGAATCGTCAACTCACCGGTGATCAAGGGCATGGCGCTGATGCTCGGTGTCTTCTTCGCCGCGGTCGGCACCGTCTACGGGCGGCTGAGCGGCACCTTCACCGCCGCCCGCGACATCATCGCCGCGATGGTCGAGGGCACCAAGTCGATGGCGCCGATCCTCGTGCTGTTCTTCGCGATCTCCCAGTTCCTCGCCTACTTCAAGTGGACGAACATCGGCGACATCCTCGCCGTCAAGGGCGCCGAGACGCTGCGCGCCCTCGATATGCAGGGCTGGACCGTGCTGGTCGGCATCGCGGTGCTGATCACCATCATGAACCTCGTCATCACCAGCGGCTCCGCGCTGTGGGCACTGGCCGCGCCGGTGCTGGTGCCCATGCTGATGCTGATCGGCATCGAGCCCGAGACCACCCAGGCCGTCTACCGTGTCGCCGACTCGGTCACCAACTGCGTCACCCCGATGAGTCCGTACTTCGTGATGGCGCTCGGCTTCATCCAGCAGTACCGCAAGTCCGCCGGGATCGGCACCCTGGCCTCGTTCACCATCCCGATCGCCGCCGTGGTCTGGGTCGCCTGGATGGCGTTCTTCGTGGCCTGGTACCTGCTGGGTATCCCCTTCGGCATCAGCTGACCCGCACCCGCCGCGCGCACTGGCCCCCGACTCCGTATAAGAAGGCAGATCATGACCGCATCGCCCGCAGCACCCCTCATCACCCGCGCCCAGGAGGTCGCGCCGGAGATCGTCGACGACATCGTGCGGCTCGTCCACCACGAGACCGGCAGCTACGACCTCGCCGCGCTCGCCGGGGGCCTGGACCTCCTGCGCGAGCTGGCCGTCCACCGGCTCGGCCGCCCCGACCGGGAACACCGCCACCCGGGAGGTGCGTACGGCGACACCCTCACCCTCACCTACACCGGCACCGCCGCCGGACATGTCGCGCTGGTCGGCCACTACGACACCGTCTGGCCGACCGGCACCCTCGCCGGATGGGAGGCTCCGGAACCCGGCGCGGACGGCCGGGAGAAGCTCAGCGGCCCGGGGATCTTCGATATGAAGGCGGGGCTGATCCAGGGCATCTGGGCACTGAAGCTGGCCCGCGAGAGCGGCGCCCCCACCCCCACGGTCACCTTCCTCTTCAACGGTGACGAGGAGATCGGCTCCCTCTCCTCCCGGCCGGTGATCGAGGAGGTCGCGCGCACGGTGGACGCCACCCTGGTGCTGGAGCCCAGCGCCGAGGGCGCGGTCAAGACCGGCCGCAAGGGCTCCGGGATCTTCCAGATCACCGCCGTCGGCGTCGAGGCGCACGCCGGGCTCGCGCCCCAGGACGGGGCGAGCGCGATCACCGCGCTGGCCGAGTTCGTGATCGCCGCCGCGGCCGTCGCCGCCCCCGAGCGCGGCACCACCGTCAACACCGGTCTCATCCAGGGCGGCTCCGCCACCAACGTCGTCGCCGGGCGCGCCACGGCCACCGTCGACATCCGGATCAGCAGCCCGGACGAGCAAGCCCGGGTCGACGCCGAGTTCGACGCCATCCGGGTCAGCGACCCCCGGGTCCGGATCGAGATCGACCACGCCTGGAACCGCCCCCCGATGACCCTCGGCACCGCCTCCGCCCCGCTCCTCGCCCTGGCCCGTGAGGCCGCCCGGGAGCTGGGCCTGGGCGCACTGCGGGACGCCGCCGTCGGCGGCGCCAGCGACGCCAACTTCGTCGCCGCGCTCGGGCTGCCCGTCCTGTGCGGCATGGGCGCGGTCGGCCATGGCGCCCACGCCCAGGGCGAGTTCATCCACCCGGACACCGTGCCCACCCAAACGGCCCTGGTCGCGGGTCTGCTGGGGCGGCTGGCGGAACCGCTGGGGGGCGCGGCGTCCTGACCCCCGGGCGGTGGTCTCCGTCCATCGCCGTGCGCCGGGGCGGGCCGCCACGGTCAGTGCCCCTGTGCCGTGGCGGGGGCACAACGGCTCCCCGCCTGCGGGACCTTCAGCTCCATGAGGTAGCCGTCCACGGCGTCCCGGGTGCAGTCGGTGCGCCCGTACACAGCGTGTCCCGCGCCGTCGTAGGGCAGCAGGGCGGTGGTCCCCCGGGTCTGCCGGTGCACGGTCACCGCCCATATGTAGGGGCTGGCCGGATCGTGGCGCCCATGCAGCAGGAGAATCGTGGGCGCCTTGGTGATACGCGGCCGTTGCTGTGGGTTGTTGACCTCGTCCGGCCAGCCGACGCAGCCCGCGATGGCGGCGTGGGCACGCGGGGCACCGCGCATATGCGGTGCGGCGCGCGTTTCGGCCGCCGTCAGCCGGGCGAACTCCCGGTGGTCCTTCGGGCGGAAGCGCCAGTCCTGGCAGAACACGGCGTGGAACGGATCCGCGGTCGTCGGCTCGGCGGTCGTCGGCTCGGGGGCCACCGGGTCGACCGCCACCGCGCCCACGGCCGTCGGATCCGCCGCTCGCGGCGGGATCCGCGGCGGAGGTCGCCGTGGCCCGTCCGGCCCCGTCGGCCGCTGTGCGTCGAGGTCGGCCACATAGTCGGCCAGAACATCCCACCTCGGGCCGTAGAACCTCGTGAGCGCGATATGGGTGATCGCGTTCGCGGTCAGGACCCGGCCGGGCCGCCCCGGATCGCGTACCGCGCCCTGGTCCGCCCTGGCGAGCAGGCGGTCCCAGACATCGGTGACGTCCCGGCCGTGCAGGGCGCAGGAGGTGGTGCGCTCACACCAGTTCACGAACTGGTGGAAGGAGTCCTCGGCGGTGGCCGCCGACGAGACGAGGAACTCCCGGATGCCCAGGCTGTGGTCCATGTTCGCGGTGAGGGCCATGGCCCGGATCCGCTCTCCGTACCGCTCCGCGTACTGCTGGCCGATCAGCGTCCCGTACGAGTGCCCGAAGTAGCTGATCCTCTCCTCGCCCAGCGCCACGCGCACCGCCTCCATGTCACGGACGACGCTCAGGGTGTCGGCGTGGTCATAGAGCGGACCGCTGTGCCGTCGGCAGTCCTCGCGCAGGGCGCGGTTGAACGCGGCGAGCCGCTCGAACTCCGCCTGGTCGCGCGGGTACGGGGACGGGCGCTGGGCCAGCAGCCCCGTCGAGCACCTCACGGGCCGGCTGCCACCGACGCCGCGCGGGTCGAACCCGACGATGTCGAACCGCTCCCGGACGCGGGCGCTGAAGTACGACGGGGCCCGCTCGATGGCGAACCGCGCCCCGGGATCGCCCGGTCCCCCCGGGTTGACCAGCAGCACCCCGACGCGGCGCCCCGGATCGGTCGCCGTACGCCGGGCCAGCGCGAGCGCGAACCGCTCCCCCGACGGACGCGCCCAGTCGACGGGCAGGCGTAAGGTGCCGCACTCGGCGGAAGGGTCCTCGGGGCACGGTCTCCAGTCGACGGCCGTCTCCGCCGGAGACCTCCCGCCCACCGGCCCGGCCGTCGCCCCGGCCACACCCGGCGGCGCCGTCCCGACAAGAACGGCAACGAGGGCTCCGACGACAAGCACCCCCGTAAGTGCCCTGAACGGTCGCATGCGGCCCCCTCCGAACGACGCTGACGGATCAGGGGAGTCACCCCCTCGACCGACCGTGACAGCACGCCCGCCGGGACACAACGGCACGGGCGGGGAATCGGGGAGGAGCCCGGGACGAGGTAAGGGCTTCTCAGGGTGGCGTCTCAGGGTTCTCCCCCGCGTGCGCCCCGGGCCACGCGCCCCCGTCGCGGGCCGTGACCCGGCGGACTCCGTCCCCCCGGCCCGGGGCCCGCCCGGCTTCGGTCACCCGCCTACCCGGGCCCTGTGCCACCCGCCCAGCCGCAGTCCCCCGTCCGCCCGGCCGCAGTCCCCCGTCCGCCCGGCCCGTGGTCCCCCACCCACCCGGCCCGTGGTCACCCGCCCGCCCGGCCGCACTCCCCCGCCCACCCTCCCACGTATCCCCGGTACGAACAGGACCGGCGAGCCGGTCAGCGGACCGGGCGGGCGCTCACCATCGCGTCATGCAGCTCCGTGGGGGTCAGCGCCGGGGGCAGCGGCGCCCCGGCCTCCTCGCCGTCCGCGCGGCAGGCGTCCAGCAACAGCGCCACCAGCCGCTTCCAGGCACCCGGCGCCGCGTCCCGGGTGGCCCGCAGCACCCCCGCGTTGGCCATCAGGAAGAGCAGGACGTCCCCGCTGGTCACCCCGGGCCGCAGCCGCCCCCGCTCCCGGGCGCGCCCGATCAGGGTGTCCAGGGCCGCCAGGGCGCGCTCCCGGGGCTCCTCCATCCCCGGGGCACCGGGGAAGCAGGCGGTGAACGCCTCCGTCACGCCCCGGTCCGCGGCCTGCATCGCACAGGCCCGTTCCACGAACCAGCGGAAGCCCTCCCAGGGGTCGGGTCGGCCCAGCGCCGCGTCGGCGAGGTCCGCGAGATCGGCCAGGCGATCCGCCAGGACCGCCTCGATCAGCGACTCCCGCTCCGGAAAGCGCCGGTAGAGGGTGGCGATGTTCACCCCGGCGCGGCGGGCGATGTCCTCCAGCGGCGCCTCAAGACCGCGCTCGGCGAAGACCGCGCGGGCCGCCGCCACCACGCGTTCCCGGTTGGCCTCCGCGTCCCGGCGCAGCCCTCTTCCCTGACCCGTTGTCATGCCCGGAGTCTACGGAGCCATGGCGGCGCTCCTCGCGGGCTCCCGGGCCGGACAGGGCGAGGAGCCAAGCCGGACAGGGCGAGGAGCCGGGCCGGACGCGGTGGCTCCCGGACATGACAGGGCGAGGGGCCGGGCCCGACGCGGTGGCTCCCGGGCCGGACGAGCCAGGGATCCCGGGCCGGGCGCCGCGAGGGGGCCGGGGTGGCCGCCCGGACCGTGCGCGGATTCTCCGGGTCCCGCCCGCCCCGAAGGAAACGCAGTACACCCTGCGCTTCTGCTACCGTCACACCCGACGGAAACGCAGGTATCACTTCACTTATTGGAGCCCATGCCGTGACCACCGTTCTCCGGGGAGCCCGGACCCTGCTGGCACTGCTCTTCGCCGTGACCGGCGCCATGAAACTGGCCCTCTCCCAGGCCGCGCTCCTCCCCCTGATGCCCTGGGTGACCGATGTCCCGATGGCGGCGGTACGCGGCCTCGGCGCTCTCGAAGTCCTGGGCGCGGCGGGGCTGGTACTCCCCGCGCTGCTCCCGGCCGCCGCACCGCTGCTCCCGCTCGCCGCCGGGGGGTTCGCGCTGCTGATGCTCGGCGGCGGGGCCGTCCACATCGGCCGGGGCGAGTATCCGCAGAGCGCGGGGAACGCGGTGGTGCTGGCCCTCGCGGTCCTGGTGGCCCGGTGCGGACCGGCGCCGCTCCCGGGCCGGGCCCGCGTGCTGTGCGGGGGCCGGGCCGGGTGAGATGAGCGGGAACGGGAGTGAGCCGAGCGGGGGCCGGGCCGCCAGCGGATCCGGAACGCGGCCGCCCCGGGGGCGGTGCCGGCCGCTCCTCCACCCGCTCGTCCCAGCGGCCTGGGAGCGCCCGGCCCCGGTGCGGACCGGCGCCGCTCCGGCCGAACGCGTACGGGCCACCCCGCCGGGGTGGCCCGTCATCGCTCGGTACCCGTCCGCACCGAGGGCTCAGTACACGTCCCTCACATAGCGCTTGGCGCGGCGCAGGTCCGCCAGGTACTGCGCGGCGTCGTCGGCGCCCTTGCCGCGCTGCCCGGCGATGATCTCCAGCAGGGCCGCCTCGACGTCCTTCGCCATCCGGGAGGCGTCTCCGCAGACGTAGACATGCGCGCCGTCCTCAAGCCATCCGTACAGCTCGCGGGCCTGTTCACGCATCCGGGTCTGGACATAGACCTTCTCGGCCTGGTCCCGGGAGAACGCCAGGTCGAGCCGGGTGAGCACGCCGCGCTCGCCCAGTTCGGTCAGCTCGTCCTCGTACACGAAGTCGGTACGGCGGTGCTGGTCGCCGAAGAAGAGCCAGTTGCGGCCGGAGGCGCCGCGCGCGGCGCGCTCGTGCAGGAAGCCGCGGAACGGCGCGATACCGGTGCCGGGGCCGATCATGACCATGGGGGCGTCGTCGTCCGCCGGGACACCGAAGGAGGTGTTCGGCTGGAGGTAGACGCCGACGGGCGCGTCCGCGCCGACCCGGTCGGCGAGATAGGTCGAGGCCACCCCCTCGTACCGGCGGTGCCCGGAGCCGTAGCGGACGGACGCCACCGTCAGATGGATACGGTCCGGATGGGCCAGCGGGCTCGACGAGATCGAGTACTGGCGGGCCTGGAGCGGCCGCAGCAGCGGCAGCAGCGCGTCCAGTCCTGGCGCGGTGGACCCGGCGTCCCGCAGCAGGTCGAGCACGTCCCGGCCCCAGAGCCAGGAGTCGAGTTCGCCACGGTCGCCGTGCGCGACGACCGACGCCAGCTCGCTCGACGGCGCGCGCTCGACCAGGTCGGCGATGAGGTCCTTCGACGGGACGCGGATCTCGCGCTGGGTGCGCAGCACATCGGCGAGGGGCTGCCCGTCGACGTCCTCCTCACCGCTCGCGCCGAGGTGGCCGAGGAGTTCGCCGACGAGCGTGTCGTCGTTGACCGGGACGACGGCGAGCGCGTCACCGGCGGCGTAGGTGATGCCGCTGTCGCCGAGACCGAACTCGTAGTGGCGGATCTCCTTGGCGCTGTCCGGCGCGGACAGCAGCCGGTTCACGACGAGCGGGGAGGGGTAGGGGGTGCGCTTGTTCCAGGGGGAACGGGTCCGCGCGGCGGTACCGGCGCCGCTGTCGGCCGGCGCGGGGGCCGCGCCCGCCGCGCTCGCGCCCGTCTCGGCGGCGAGCTGGTCCAGTACGGCGGCGGTCCAGGCCGTCGCGGGCTCCTCGTAGTCGACGTCGCAGTCGACGCGGTCGCACAGCCGGGTCGCGCCGAGCTGCTCCAGCCGGGTGTCGAGGAGCTTCGCGGCCTGGCAGAAGTCGTCGTAGCCCCGGTCGCCGAGCCCGAGGACCGCGTAGCGCAGTCCCTCCAGCCGGGGTGCGGCCTCGGCCTGGAGCGCCTCCCAGAACAGCCCGGCGTTGTCGGGCATCTCGCCCTCGCCATAGGTAGAGGTGACGATGACCAGGTGGGACATGGTGGTGAGCTGCTCGGGGGTGACCGCGTCGAGCGCGGCGGCCCTGCCGCCGAGGCCACGGGCGCGGGCCCCGGTGACGAGTTCACCGGAGAGGAACTCGGCGGTACCGGTCTGGGTGCCGAACAGGACGTCGACGGTCGCCGCGGGCGCCTCGCCCGTGGTGGCCTCCCGGCGTCCGGCGGCGGCGACCCCGGCCAGGAACCCGGCGAGCCAGGACTCCTGGGCGGCGGAGAACGGCGCGTCGGCCGGGATCAGGGCTCCGGTCGGGGCCGGGGATCCGGCGGAGATCGGGGAGCCGGTCGGGACAAGGGTCCCGGTCGGGGTCATCAGGGCGTTCACGCGGTCACCGCCTCGGTCGGGGCCTGCGGGGAAAGGCGGCCGGCGAGGGTCGCGAGATCGTCGAGCGCCGCCGTCGCGAGCAGTTCGTCGAACCGGGCGGCCCGGACCAGGCCCGCGTTCTTGGTGTTCTGGTGCATGATCCAGCCGTAGGTTCCGGGAGCGTCGACGCTCAGGTTGTTCCGCTGGCCCAGCGCGCTCTTGTAGTCGCCCAGGCGCTTGATCGCGATGAGCGTGGCGAGCTCGCCGTCGTCGAACTTCTCCAAGGTGCCGCGCAGGTACTTCACCACCCGCTGCCGGACGAAGAAGTCCTCGGTGAGCACGAGGTTGCGGACGGCCTCGGCGACCCGTGGGTCGTCCGGACCGCTCGCGGCGGGCACCCGCTTCAGCGCCACGTCCTGCGCGACGCTGAGCACCGTGTACGACGACAGCAGCGAGAACATGTCCTCGCCGCCCTGGTCGCCGAGGGCCGGGGCCCGGCCGTCGAGCACGGTACGGCGGTCGCGGTAGTGGACCTTGAACGCGCGGAGCTTGTCCGTCGCGATCGAGGTGGCCAGCTCGTCGAGCAGCTCGGCCCGGGGCGCCGCGTCGAGGATCTCGGTGGCGTCTTGGTAGAGCAGCAGCGCGCGCGGCATCCCGCAGTACACATGGCGCCGCTGGTTCTCCCAGTCCTCCAGCAGCCGGGTGGCGAGCGGGGAGCCGGTGGCCTCCTGGTGCCAGTGGAGCAGCAGCCGCACGGCCTCCTCGTGGAAGGCGCCGTGCTCGGTGTCGGTCACCGGGAAGACGAGGAGCGAGTCGGCGCTCACCCGTCCGGCCAGTTCGCCCGACGGGTCGTACTGGTACAGGAACCCGCCGCTCATGCCGTTGCCGAGGCCCTTGCCGAAGCCGCCCAGGTTGAGCACGGTGCCGCCGGTCATGTACTCGCAGCCGAAGTCGCCGACGCCCTCCACGACCGCGGTGGCGCCGGAGTTGCGCACCGCGAACCGGTCACCGGCCTCGCCCTGGACGAAGGTCCGGCCGCCGGTCGCGCCGAACAGCGCGAAGTTGCCGATGAGGACGTTGCCGCCGCGCTCACCGCTGCCGCCGCCCGGGGCGCGGACGATGATCCGGCCACCGCTCTGGCTCTTGCCGACGCCGTCGTTGGCGGTGCCGGTGTGGTCGAGCGTGACGCCGTCGTTGCAGAACACCCCGTACGACTGACCGGCGGAGCCGGTGGTACGGACGCGTACGGCACCGTCCACCAGACGGCGGCGGCCACGGTCGTCGGTGAGGACGGCGGGCACGTCCGCGAGGTCCTCGGCGCCCAGCTCGTGGTTGAGCAGGCGCTCGACGTCGATGCCGAGCTGTCCGCCGACCGACTTGTCGCTGTTGCGCAGCCGCAGACCGTCCACGAGCAGCGACGGCTCGCGCCGGTCCAGCAGCGCGGCGCGGACCCGCTCGATCAGGGCGTCGTCGGTGGTGAAGTCCTTCTCCAGGTACTCCGGGTCCTCGACGGTCCGCTCCGGCACCCGGGCCAGCAGACGGCGTACGTCGAGCCGCCCGATACCCGCGGGGTGGTCCAGCAGCTGGAGCAGGTCCGCGCGGCCCCGGGCCTCGCGCAGCGAGCGCATCCCGAGGCGGGCGAGGATCTGCCGGACGTCATGCGCGATGTTCAGCAGGTACTGCGCCAGCGCGCGCGGGTCGCCCTCGAACGCCTCGGCGTTGGTGGTGAGCCCGGCGGGGCACTTGACGTTGCAGTTCTTCGCCATGACACAGCCGAGCATCATCAGCGCCGTCGTACCGAACTCGAAGCTGTCCGCGCCGAGGAGCGCCGAGGTGACGACATCGCCGCCGGTCTGGTGCGCGCCGGAGCAGCGCAGGACGACCTTCTGCCGCAGCCCGTTCGCGACGAGCGCCTGGTGCACCTCGGCGACGCCGATCTCCGCCGAGCGGCCCGCGTACTTGAGGCTGGTGACGGCGGCGGCGCCGGTGCCACCGGTGTTCCCGGCGACGTTGATCACGTCCGCGCCCGCCTTGGCGACACCGACCGCGATGGTGCCGATGCCCTCCGAGGAGACCAGCTTCACGATCACCCGCACCCGCGCGGCCTTGCAGTCGTGGATGAGCTGCGCGAGGTCCTCGATCGAGTACGTGTCGTGGTGCGGCGGCGGGGAGATCAGCTCGATGCCGGGGGTGCCGCCGCGCGCCGCCGCGATGTCGACGGTGACCTTCGGCGCGGGCAGCTGACCGCCCTCGCCCGGCTTGGCGCCCTGGCCGATCTTGATCTCCAGCTCCTGGAGCATCGGGTCGGCGAGATAGCCCGCCCAGATGCCGAACCGGCCGGAGGCGAACTGCTTGATGCGCGAGCCGCGGATGGTGCCGTAGCGGGAGTGGTGCTCGCCGCCCTCACCGCTGTTGGACAGGGCGCCGACCATGTTCGCGCCGTGCGCGACGGCCTCGTGGGCGCTGGCCACGAGCGCGCCGTGGCTCATCGCGCCGGAGGCGAGCGCGCGGGTGATCTCGTGCGCGGGCTGCACCTCGTCCAGGGGGACGCTGTCGGGCGCCGCGCCGAGGAGGGTGAGCAGCCGGGCGGCGGTGCCCGTGGCGGTGACGAGGACACTGTCAGCGGCCGGGGCGAGCGTCTCGACCTCGCCGGGGTGGGCGAGCGCGAGACCGTCAGCGAGCGCGGTGTGGCGCTCGGCGCCGTCGGGGCCGGGCGAGGTCAGGCTCAGCCGCGCGGTGACCGTGGCAGCGTCCCCGGCGGCGGTGCCGTCGGTGCCGTCGGTGGGAGAGGCGCCGCCGTCCACGAGGGAGACGACGATCCCGCGGGCCGTGACGTTCGCGTTGCCGGTGGTGGAGAACCGGCCCAGCTCGTGGGCGAAGTCCTCGGCGGTGCGCAGACCCGTCACGTCCGCGGGCAGCGCGAGCACATCGCGGAGCGCGGAGGGGCGGCGCGAGCGCTCCTCGTGGGTGGTGCGCAGGAAGGAGCGGTAGCCGGGGGTGATCCGGAACGCGTCGATCTCGGCGTCGCTGAGGGCGTCGTACCCGGTGTTGCGGTACGCGGCGTCGGTGATGCCGAAGGCGTCGTCGAGCTGGCCGAGCGTCAGCAGGCGCAGCGCCTCGTCATTCTCGGAGTCTCCCGGCCGCCCGAACGAGGGCTTCTCCTCCACCATGCCGCCGAAGCCGCGCACGGCGGTGATGCCGAACGAGTGCCCGGCGCCGTCCGAACGCTCCTTGAACAGTCCCAGCAGCGGGATCTGCTGCTCGGTCTCGACCGTACGGGCCCGCTCGTGCCACTCGGTCGCGGCCTGGGCGATCCGGGCGAACCCGACACCGCCGACCGGGGCCTCCATATGCGGGAAGATCCGCGCGAACACGTCGTCGCGGGTGTCGAGGTAGTTCGGTTCGAAGAACTCGCCGCCGATGTAGCTCTCGGCGGTGCACAGCCCGACCCGGCCCATGGTCTTGGCGAGCGACTTCTCGGCCGCCTTGCGGAACCGGGCCAGCGCCAGGTCGGTCGCGGTGGTCTCGCCCGCGGGCGCGGGCGCGCTCGGGTGCTTCTCCTCGGCGCGCAGCCGTGCGCTGAGGCTGTAGACCGCGGAGGCGCCGAAGCCGAGCGCGGTCGCGACATGGTGCGAGGAGGCCAGCTGACCGCTCTCCGCCACGATCGAGACGCGCAGCCGCAGCCCGGTCTCGATCAGGCGCTGGTTGACGGCGGCGATGGCGAGGACCGCGGGCAGCGGGGCGCGGGTGGTCGAGACCGCCCGGTCGGTGAGGAGCGCGATGCCGCCGTGTTCCGTGGCGAACCGCTCGATGTCGTCGCAGAGCCGGGTGAGCGCGGCGCGCAGGGCGTCGGCGTTGGCGCCCTCGTCGCCGGGGACCGGCTCGTAGAGCATGGCGAACCGCTCCAGCGGCACGATCGTCTGGTCGCGCAGCCGGACCATGTCGAGATGGCCGAGGACGGGCGAGTTCACCACGAGCTGCCGTCCGCCGGGGGCTCCGGTGCCGCTGGCGCCGCCGGTGCCGTCGGGCTTGGGGCCGAGCGCGACGCGCATGCTCATGCCGTCGGCCTCGCGGATGCTGTCCAGCGGCGGGTTGGTCACCTGGGCGAACCGCTGGGAGAAGTACTTCGCCATGCCGCCCTCGGTGTCGCTGAGCGCGTTGATGGCGTTGCCGTAGCCCATGGCGGAGATGCGCTCGGACCCGGTGGCGAGCATCGGGTCGAGCATGAACCGGAAGCTCTCCTGGTTCAGCGAGTACGCCACGTACCGTCCGGCGAGGGTGAGGTCACCGTCGTAGCCGAGCGTGGTCGTACCGCGCTCGTAGTCGGGCGCGGGCAGGTCGTCGAGGTTGACCCGGGCCTCGGTGAGCAGCTCGGAGTACGGGCGGCGCGCGGCGAGCGCGTCGAGCACGTCGCGGGTGCGCATCCGGCGGCCGGTGCGGTGGTCGACGACGAGCATGCCCCCGGCCTCGATACGGCCCCGGTGCACGACCTCGTCGTCGGGGAACGCGACCTGGCCCGCCTCCGACGCCACCATGAGGTACTCGGCGGTCTCGACGGTGCGCAGCGGACGCAGTCCGAGCCGGTCCAGCCGGGCGCCGACGACATCACCGTCGCTGAAGATCACCGCGGCCGGGCCGTCGTTCTTCTCCTCGTACAGCGAGAAGTACTCCAGCATGTCGCGGACGGCGGCGGGCATCGTCCCGTCGTTCTCCCACGCGGGCGGCATCAGCGACACGACCGCCTCGACCAGGTCGAGACCGTCGTCGAAGACGCGGCTCTGGAGCGTCTGGTCGAGCCGGCTGGAGTCCGACTGCCCCGGCGGGCGCACGATGCTCCGGGTCCGGGCCCGCGCCAGCGCCTCGTCGGAGAGCCGGTTCTTGCGGTCGGTGTTGAGCTCGCCGTTGTGCGCCATGAGGCGGAACGGCTGTGCCATGGTCGGGTGCGGCTCGGTGTTGGTGGAGAACCGGGTGTGGAAGTAGAGCGACCGTACGGAGTGCCGCGGGTCGCACAGGTCACGGAAGTAGCCGATGACCTCGCCGGAGTTGAGCCGCCCCTTGAGTACCTGCGTCCGCGCGCTCAGCGACAGCGGGTAGAGCCCGGCGTACGCGTCGTCGGCGTAGGCGACGGCCTCGATCGCCAGCAGGGCGCGGTGGGCCGCCGCGTCGACCTCGGCGCGCTCCCACGCCTGGGGGGCGCGGAAGACCCACTGGGTGATCGGCAGTTGGTACCGCTCGGCCACCGGCCGGGCCACACCGTGGTCCACCGGGACCTCACGGACCAGCAGGACCTCGAACCCCTGCTCGGTGATGCTCCGCCCGACCAGCTCCGCCGCGCCGTCGCGGCGTTCCCCGTCGAGCGGTACGAAGCAGTTCGCGACGCCGAAGTGTCCGGCGCGCAGTTCCTCGCCCGTGATCGCCGTGAAGAACTCCACCGACAGGTCCACGCTCACACCGGCGCCGTCGCCGACCCCCTCGGCGGACGTGCCACCGCGGTGCGGGATGGCGCGGAGCGCCTCGTCGCCCTTGCGGATGACGTCATGGCCCGGCGTCCCGTCGAGACGGGTGATGAATCCGACGCCGCAGTCACTGTGTTCGCGGGCAGGGCTGTAGAGCCCGAAGGGGGAGGAGTTCACATGGGTCCAGTCAGCGAGATCCGGCAGCGGACGGCCAGGCTGCGTCGGTGGAGCGCTCGCCGCGGGCGGACCGGCGTGGCGGCCCAACCCCTGAGTGGTGCGAAGGGTCACGGTAAGGCTTACCTAACCCCCGGCACAAGCATGTGCCGGTTCGCGGGGCCCAGGATAAGCACATCGGCGCCGGATGCCGAGGCCTGGGGCCGGATGGTCCACTGGTCGAGACAGACGGGTGGGTCCAGCGGCGGGCGACACGGGACGGACCAGGTCGGGGGGTACGGCAGGGAACGAATGGATCCGAAGTTACATACGGAGCAGAGCGGGCGAATCTAAGGTCACATACGGCACAGAGCGGCTATATCGAAGGACGGCCGGGGGTGATGAGGGCGTGGCCCGCGCGGCGCACCCGGCTACCGTCCGGTCCCTGCCGGACACACGGGCCCGCACGGCGCGCTCGGTCAGCGTCCGAACCGTCCGGTCCGCGCCCGGTCAGCGTCCGAACCGTCCGAACCGTCCGACCAGCGTCCTGCCCGCGCCGGGCCCGCGTCCGAACCGCCCGACCCGCATCCGAACCGCGTCCGGTCGGCGGACATGCAGCCCGGCGCGGCGCCCCCGGCCCGTCAAGCCCCCCACGGGTGGGGTGTGGACCGCCCACACCCGGCCCGGCGGACATGCGGGACGCGCCCGGACCCGGAGAATCGATCCCATGACGGTCCACGGCAGCGACGACCCCGCCGCCACCCCCGTCCGCCCGCCACACGGTCACCGCACGCACCGTCCCGCCCCGGGCCGGGCGGCGGGCACAGGGGGCGCGCCATCGCCGGACGTGGAGGTGCTGATCGTCGGCGGCGGGCCGGTCGGGCTCACGGCGCGGGCGCTGCTGGACGGCTGGGGCGTGCGGACCCTCCTCATCGAGCGGCACGGCGAGCTGTCGCCCTTCCCCCGGTCCCGGCTGATCAACACCCGCTCGATGGAGATCTTCCGCCAGCTCGGACTCGCCGCCCGGATCAGCTCCCGCGCCTTCCCGCCCGAGTTCGGCCGCGTCCGCTTCCGCGACACCCTGCTCGACCACGACTTCGCCACGGCCGCGATGGTCGGGATCAACGCGCCGATCCCCGAGTCCCCCGTGGTCGGCGTGGTCACCTCACAGGACCGGCTGGAACCCGCCCTGCTCGCGGCGACGGACGCCGAGACCCGGTTCGGGGTCGAGCTGATGGACCTGGCCGAAGGAGCCGACGGCGTCACGGCCACCCTCCTCGACCACCGGCGTGGCGACGAGACACGGGTCCACGCCCGCTATGTCCTGGCGGCCGACGGCGCGCACTCCACCGTACGGAGACGGCTGGCCATCGGCACCCAGGGCCCCGGCGTCCTGGCGGCCGTCACCACCGTCGTGTTCGACGCCGACCTGACCCGGTGGTGCGCCGGCCAGCCCGCCGGGGTCTACTTCACCGCGCACGGCACCTTCCTCCCGCTCTATCCCGAAGGGGGCTGGGCCTGGCTCGCCCCCACCCCCGACGCGCCGGAACGGGCCGACTGGCCCGCCCTCGTCACCCGCGCCCTCGGCCCCGGCGCCGAGGTGCGGGCCGAGGTCCTGCGGGTCCAGCACTGGCGGATGAACGCGTTCGTCGCCGAGCGGTTCCACCAGGGCCGGGTCCTGCTGGCCGGGGACGCCGCGCACGCGATCCCCATCATCGGCGGGCTGGGCCTGAACACCGGTGTCGCCGACGCGCACAACCTGTGCTGGAAGCTGGCCGGAGCGCTGCGCGGCTGGGCCGGACCGGGCCTGCTGGAGAGCTACGGGACGGAACGGCGGCCCGTCGCCCACCGCACCCTGCGCCAAGCGGTGACCAACACCCGGCTCATGCTCGACGCGCAGAGCCTGCGCCGCGAGCAGCTCCGGGCCGGTGACACCACACCGACCACCATCGAACTCCCCTGGTCGGAGCAGTACTTCGCCCAACTCGGCCTGGTGCTCGGGGTCACCTACGACTCCACCGCCGTACGCCCCGAAAGCGGCGCGCTTCCCGACAGCACCGTACGCCCCGAAAGCGGCGCGCTTCCCGAAGGCGGCGCGGGCCTCCTCCCCCGCGACCCGGGTGGCACGGACTACGTCCCCACGGCGGAGCCCGGCCGCCGGATGCCCCACCTGTGGCTCACGGCCGGGCACTCCACCCTCGACACCGTCGGCGCGTGGTTCACCCTGCTCACCCCGGACCCCGCCCGCTGGGAGCCACGGAGCGCGTCACCGTGGCCGCTGCGCGTGGAGCGCCTTCCCGGGGAGTACGGCGATGCCTGCGGGCTCGGCCCCGACGGCGCGCTCCTCCTCCGGCCCGACGGCCATATCGGTGCCCGCTGGCGCGACCACCCGCCCGGCGTCCCGCCCCTCCACGGCGCCCTCACCGCCCTCACGGGCTCGGCGGCCCCGCGCAGGGAATGAACCCTCCGTACGGAATGAGCGGAATGAGCGGAATGAATGGAACAAAACTGTCAGCGGACAGCGCGTCAGCCCCGCCCGCGCAGATACGCCTCCAGTTCGGCGGCGCCCCTGAGCATCGCCCGCCCGCGGGCGGACAGCCGCTCGTGCCAGTCCCCCAGCGCGGCCTCCAGTGGCTCCAGCCCGCCGGCCTCCCTCACCTGGGCGATCAGCGGGGCGATCCGCTCCAGGGGGTAGCCGCCCCGCCTCAGTTGATGGGCCATCCGGGCGTCACGCACATCGGCCTCGTCGTAGACGCGGTACCCGGTTCCCGGGTCACGGCGGGGCCGCACCAGCCCGGCCCGCTCCCAGGCGCGCAGTGTGGCGGGCCGGATGCCGAGCCGCGCCGCCAGTGGCCCGATGAAGAGACGACCGGCCCCCGGCACGGCGCTCGCCCCGGCCCCCGGCACCGGAGTCCCCGACCCAGGCGCCCCGCCCGCGCCGGGGATCCCGGCGATACCGGACACACCGGAGGAGTCCGTCTCGGCCACCATCGCGGATTCCAGGTCGCGCAGAGCGCCTTCCACGGCCCGCAGGGTCGCGCGGTCGCCGAGGAGTTGGGCATGGCTCTCGTCCAGGAGCCGGAACGCCTCGTCGTCCGCGCTCTCGTTCACCGCGCGCATGACCGCCGTGGCCGTGGGGTGTCCATGGCCGGGCAGCAGGGCGAGGAAGGTGGTCAGGGCCCGCGCGTGCCGGGGGGTGTAGACGCGGTACCCGTGGGGCGTGCGGTCGGCGACCGGGAGGATGCCCGCCTCCTCGTAGTTTCTGACCGCCTGGGTGGACAGACCGTGCGGACGCGCCAGGTCAACCGGCCGCAGTAGCTCATGCCTTTGAGACTTTCTCCCCATAACCCCGGTCCCACTCCGCAAAAGTCTCCACTGAGGCTTCAACGATACCGTTGAAGCCATGGCTACCGACATCACCGACACCGTCCATGCCCTGGAGGCCGCCGCCGTGTTGGAGCTGCTCCCGGCCCGGCCCCGGGTCCTCGCCCTGGGCGAGCCCACCCACGGCGAGGACTCCTTGCTCGAACCGCGCAACGAGCTCTTCCGCCAGCTTGTCGAGCGGCACGGCTATCGCGTGATCGCGATCGAGAGCGACTGCCTCAGGGGCCTGGTCGTGGACGACTACGTCACCTCGGGCACGGGCACCCTGGACGACGTCATGGAGCGCGGATTCAGCCATGGCTTCGGCGCTTCGGCGGCCAACCGGGCGCTCGTGCGCTGGATGCGCGCCCACAACGACGGCCGCCCCGCCTCCGAGCGGATCCGCTTCGCGGGGATCGACGGCCCGTTGGAGATCACCGCCGCCGCCAGCCCCCGGCAGGCCCTCACTGCCCTCCACTCCCACCTCGCGGCCCGGCTGGACACCGCTCTGCTCCCGTGCACCGCCGGCACACTGGACCGTCTGCTCGGCGTGGACGACGCGTGGACCGATCCGGCCGCGATGCTCGACCCGGCCCGCTCGGTCGGCCGGTCGGCCGAGGCCAGGGAGTTGCGTGTGCTCGCGGACGATCTCGTGGCGTTGCTCCAGGAGCGGGCACCGGACCTGCTGACACCGGGGTCACGCGAGGATCAGGACCGCGCGCGCCGGTACGGACGGACCGCCACGGGCCTGTTGCGCTACCACTTCTGGATGGCCGACCCGACACCGTCCCGCCTGACCCGGCTGCTGGGTGTGCGGGACACGATGATGGCCGACAACCTGCTCGCGGTCGCCGAGTGGGGCCCGACGCTGGTCTTCGCCCACAACTCCCATCTCCAGCGCCACAGGAGTTCGGTACGGATGGGCGGGGCGCCGCTGGCATGGTGGAGCGCGGGCGCCCTGGTGAGCGCCCGCCTCGGCGCGGAGTACGCCTTCTTCGCCACGGCCCTGGGCACCATGCGTCACCAGGGTGTAGACGCCCCGCCCCCCGACACCCTCGAAGGGCTCCTGTACTCCCTCCCTCAAGACCCCTGCCTCATCGACGCCCCCCGCCTGGCCACCGCCCTCGCCGCCACGCCCCCGACGCCCCGCGTGTCCCCCTGGTTCGGCTACGCGCCGCTGGACCCGGCCCACCTGTCCGCGCACCACGGGATCGTCTTCCTCAAGGACGTGCCGCAGCTCTAGGTGTATTGCCCTGTCAGGCGGACCCGGCGCCGTCCCGCCTGGCGAGCGGGACGGCCGGTGGAGGGCGCTCGGCCCGGTCTACTTCCTGGGCGCGGGCTTGGCGGCCTCGAACCGGTCGAGGCAGAACTCCGGCCCGCCCTTGCCCTGGGGTGTGCTCTTGCCCTCGCCCTGGGGGATGCTCTTGCTGACCAGTTTGGCGACCGTCAGCAGACCCGGCTGGTCGGCCCTGCTGGACAGAGCCGCCGCCCCATCCGGCAGCTGACCATCGGCCGGCGTGAAGCAGAACTCGGCCCCCTCACCGCTCTTGTGCTCCCGGGTCACCTTGAGGGGCGGCCGCTCGCCCCCGCCCGTCTCCTTACCGACCACGTCGGTAGAGGCGGCCGAGCCCTTCTCCGCGTGCTGGACGGTGACCGAGGGCTTGGGCTCGGTGGTGTCGGCGCCGTTCGCCTGGGCGGCGCCGAGGGTGGCGCTGATGCCCAACAGGGCGGTGGCGCCGATGATGACGGCACGCTTGACGGTCTTCGACTGACGCACGGGATGTCCTTCCGGTCCGGTCACCGCTCGGTCCGCGGTGGCGATGGACGTCACCGTGCCAGCGGGCCGCTGAGCCCACGCTGAAACCCTGAAGCACCCTTCAGCATCGGCGCCCGCGCGCTCCGCGGTGCGGCAGGCTGCGTCTCATGCGCATGTTGATGGTGGAAGACGACGCCCGCCTGGCGGCGCTGCTGCGCCGGGGACTGGCCGACGAGGGTTTCGCGGTGGACTGGGCCGCCGACGGGCGCCAGGGGCTGCGGCGCGCGCTGTCGGGAACGTACGACGTGATCGTGCTCGATGTGATGCTGCCGGGTCTCAACGGCTATGCCGTCTGCGCCAGGCTGCGCGCGGCGGGCAGCGCCACACCGGTGCTGATGCTCACCGCCAAGGACGGGGAGTACGACGTGGCCGAGGGGCTGGAGACGGGAGCGGACGACTACCTGTCCAAGCCGTTCTCCTTCATCGTGCTCACCGCCCGTCTCAAGGCCCTCATCCGCCGCTCAGGACGCCGCCCGACGGCGGTGCTCCAGGTGGGGGACCTGCGCATCGAGCCGGTGTCGCTGCGCTGCTGGCGCGGTCCGGACGAAGTCGTCCTGACCGCCAAGGAGTTCGCGGTACTGGCCTGTCTGGCCGAGCGGGCCGATGAGGTCCTCACCAAGACCGATATCGCCGAGCGGGTGTGGGACGAGCACTACGAAGGCGATCTCAACATCGTGGAGGTGTACGTCAGTGCGCTGCGCCGGAAGATCGACGCGCCGTTCGGGCGCCGGAGCATCCGCACCATCCGGGGCGCCGGGTACCGGCTCTCCCCCGACGGCTGAGGACCCGGTGCCCACGTCCGCGCGCCGCCCCGCGCGCCGCGTGGTTCCGGCCACCGTGCGGGGCCGGATGACCCTCGCCGTGGCCGCGGTGCTGGCCGTCGCGCTGACCGCGGGGGCGGCCGTCCTGCTCACCACCGTACGCGGGGATCTGTGGCAGTCGGCCCGTAACTCCTCGCAGCGGCAGGCCGATCTGGCGGTGGCGCTCATGGAACGGGCGGGACGGGATGACTCCCGTGCGTACAGCATCGACGGGGTCGAGGTGAGCGATGCCCGGCTGGACCTGGTTCCCGTACCGGACGCCACCTCCGGACCGTCCCTGGAGAGGAGGTCCCCGGCGCCGGGGATCAGCGGGGGCAGCAAGGAGTACGCGTTCTCGGCCGACGGCCGCTACCGCGCCCAGAGCCCGGTCGACTTCACCGCAGCCGAGGACACCCTGCGCGGCATGCTCATCCTGCTGGCGACCGGTGTACTGCTGATCGTGCTGCTCGGGGCGCTGCTGACCTGGGTGACCGTGGGCCGGGCCCTGGCACCGGTCGAGGCGGTACGCCGTGAGGCGGCCGAGATCACCGCCAACGACCTGCACCGCCGCCTCCCGGTCCCACCCGTACGGGACGAGATCTCCCGGCTGGCCACCACCCTCAACACCACCCTGGACCGCCTGGACCGCGCCGTCACCCGGCTGCGCACCTTCACCGGCGATGTCTCCCACGAGCTGCGCGGCCCGCTCACCACCCTGCGTACCCGTCTCGAACTCGCCCTCGCCCGCCCCGAGAGCGCGCACTGGCCCGAGGTCGCGGCCGAAGCCCTGGAAGACACCGGCCATCTCCAGGCACTCGTCAGCGACCTGCTGCTACTGGCCCGGCTGGACGCCCACCACACCCCGCACCACCGCCAGGTCGACCTCGCCTCCCTCGTCCGGGACCAGGCCCGCCGGCCGGGCGCCACCCCGGCCCCGGGCGTCGACGCCCCCGGCCCCGCGCCGGTACGCGGAGACGCCGCCCAGCTGACCCGGCTGCTGGCCAACCTCCTGACGAACGCCCGCCGTCACGCGGCCACGACCGTCCGGGTCCGGGTGGCCGTCGGCGACCGGGACGTGGTCCTGGAAGTGGCCGACGACGGCCCCGGGATCCCGGCCGGGGACCGCGAGCGTGTCTTCGACCGCTTCACCCGCCTGGACGACGCCCGCACCCGCCAGGACGGCGGCACCGGTCTCGGTCTGGCCATCGCCCGCTCCATCGCCACCGCCCACGGCGGCACGCTGACCGCCCAGGCCCCCGCCGGTGTCCCGGGCGGCGCCCGGCTCGTCCTGCGGCTGCCGAAGGCGCCGCCGCGATCGGCCGACCGGCCACGGGGGCCCGGTGATGACACCGCGACGCGGTAGCTCCGGCCCGGCGGTGGTCACCCCCGTGCACCACCGCCGAGCGGATCCGTCCGGGCACCTGGCGCCTCCGGGGCTGGCACGCCCGTGCCCTCCGGGCCTGGCGCCCTCAGCCGCCGGGCCCGCTCCGGAGCAGCTTGCGGCCCGCGGTCGCGCCACCGTCGACGGCGATGGACGCTCCCGTGAGATACGGGAAGTCGTCGGAGGCGAGCCCGAGCACCGCCCGTGCGATCTCGTCGGGTTCCGCCATCCGTTCGAGACCGTCGACGTTCAGCGGTCCGAAGGCCCGCTTGTAGCGGTCCCAGTCGGCGTCGGGGATGCCGGGTGGCCGGACCAGAGGGGTGTCGGTGGTGCCGGGGAGCAGGGCGTTGACCCTGATCCCCCGCGGACCGTAGGCGAGTGCCGCCGCCTTCACGATCCCCTGCACGGCGCGCTTGCTCGCGGTGTACGCGGCGCCGTTGGGGCGGGCCTGTTCGGCGGCGGAGGACGAGGTACAGATGATCACGCCGGTCCCGGCCCGGAGCATATGCGGGATCTCGTACTTGAGGGCGAGGAAGACCCCCCGGGCGTTGGTCGCCTGGATGTCGTCCCACTCCTCGGGGCTCATCTCGTGCGGCAGTCCGTTCCCGCCGATACCGGCGTTGTTGAAGGCCACGTCGATACCGCCGTGGCGGTGGGCCACCCGGTCCACGAAGGCGCGCACCTGGTCGGCGTGGCGGACATCGGCCCGCAGATACACGGCGTCGCCACCGGCGTCCTTGATCTCCCGCTCGACCAGGCGGCCGAGTTCGGCCCGTCTGCCGCAGAACCCGACCCGGGCTCCGGCCGCCGCGAAGGCGAGCGCCGCCGCCCGGCCGATGCCCGAGGTGCCTCCGGTGATCAGTACGGATCTGCCCAGGAAGCGGCGGTCCGGGGCGCGGGCCCCGGCCCGGTCGGCGGCGTGGGCCGGGGCGCCGAGGCCCGCGCCCGCCACGCCGAGGGCGGCGGCGCCGATGAGGGAGCGTCGTCCCGGTTCCCCGGACGGTGTGTCATGTCTGTTGTCCACACGGACCACACTCGCGGTCCGGTGCCGGTGCCCGCCTCCTCCTTCCGGCCGGTCCGCGCGGCCTCTCGGAGGACCGGGTGTCCTCCGGCGGCCGGAGCCCCGGGACACCGCGCTCCCCCTATCGTGGGCGTGTGAACCGACCGCTGACGGAGCTCGTGTTCGACCACCGCTACGCCGGTGTCCGCGCCCTGGTGTACGCCGCGGTCCTGCTCGGCGACTTCCTGCTGGTGCGGCGGCCGACCGGGGAGCAGGACGGATGGCTCGCCGCGGCGGCGCTGGTCCTGTGCCTGGCCTCGGGCCGGTGGATCCTGACCGCGCTGGTGGCGCAGTCGGCGCTGCTGGTCCTCGCGCACGCGCTGGGGACGGGCATCGTCCCCTCGCTCAAGACACTGGCCGCGGTCACCCTCTTCGAACTGGCGGTGCGGCACGCGGGGCGGCTGCCGCTGCTGGGAGGCGCGGTACTCGCCCTCGCGCTCGCCGTGAACCGGCTCGGCGACCTCCCCGGCCAACTGCTCCCGGTGCTCTTCAAGATGGGCGTCGTCGCCGGACTGCCGCTGCTGCTGGGGTCCTATGTCCGGATGACCCGTGAGACCGCGCGGTACGCCCGTATCCAGGCGGAGCAGCGGGCGCGTGCGGCCGAGCACGAGCTGGCCGCCGCCCGCGCGGCCGAGCGCACCGCCATCGCGCGGGACCTGCACGATCTGGTGGCCCACCATGTGTCCTCGATGGTGCTGCGGGTGGGCGTCGCCCGGCACGTCGTCCACGGCCCCGCCCCGGCGCCGGACGGCGCCACGACCACGGCCACGACCACGGCCACGGCCACGGCCACGGCGGGAGCGGACGCGCGGATCGCCGAAGTCCTCGACGATCTGCACAGCAGTGGCCATGCCGCACTCGCCGACCTGCGGCGCCTGGTCGCCGTGCTGCGCACCCCCGGCGACCCGGAGACCGACACCACCGGACCGGCCGTGCGCGGTTCCCTGCCCGGCGCGCTGGAGGCCGTGGCGGAACGCGGTCGCCGTACCGGACTGGACGTCACCGCCGTGGTGGACCCGGCGGTCGCCCGGCTCGACGGGGAGCGCGCACTGGCCGTGCTGCGGCTCGCCCAGGAGGGCCTGGCCAACGCGGTCCGGCACGCCGGTCCGGGCGCGCGGGCCGAGTTACGCGTCGTCCTGGCCGACGACTCCGTACGTCTGACGGTCCATGACGACGGCGCCGGGCAGCCACCGCGCCCGGCACCGGGCCCCGGTGGTCATGGGCTGACCGGTATGCGGGAACGGGCCGCACTGCTGGGCGGCCGGCTGGAGGCGGGGCCTTCGGGGCGGGGCTGGCTGCTGACCGTCGACCTGCCCACGGCGGGACTCCCGCCCCGGGAGCGACCGTGATCAGCGTCCTGGTCGTGGACGACCAGCATCTGGTCCGCATGGGTCTGCGCATGCTGTTCGAGCCGGCCCCGGACATCGAGATCACGGGTGAGGCGGCGGGCGGCGCCGAGGCCGTGCGCCTGGCCGCGCGGCTCGCCCCCGACGTGGTCCTGATGGACCTGCGGATGCCGGGGACGGACGGCATCACCGCCACCCGGCAGATCCTGGCCGCCCGGCCGTCCACCCGGGTCGTCGCCCTCACCACCTTCGACGACGATGACCATCTCTACCCGGCGCTCACGGCCGGGGCCTGCGGCTTCCTCGTCAAGGACACCCCACCGGCGGAGATCCTCGACGCGGTACGCAGGGCCGCGGGCGGAGCGGCCCCGTTCAGCCGGGAGGCCCTGGCCCGCCTCGTCACCCGGGCGACGACGACCCCGGCACCGGCCGGACCACCCGCGCCGCGGGCCCTGTCCGCCACCCTGACTCCGCGCGAGCGGGAGGTGCTCGCCCTCCTCGGCGAAGGGCTGTCCAACCAGGAGATCGCCGACCGGCTGCACCTGGGCATCACCACGGTCAAGACCCATGTGGCGCATCTGATGGCGAAGACGGGACGGGACAACCGGATCCGTCTCGCCGTCCTCGCCGTGCTCTGCGGTGTCGTACCGGACTGACACCACCGCGGAGGCCGCGAGCCGGGACCGCGCCGCCCGGCCTCACCCGCCGCCGGGCCCCGCTCGGGCAGCGGCTTCCGGCCGGGGAGCGGACCTCCTCGGCCAGCGGGTCCGCTACCCCCGCTCCGTGGTCCGCGCGTAGTGCGCGGCGATCTCATCGCTGGTGGTCAGCCACACCCCCGGATGGCTGACCACGTAGTCCAGCGCCTCGTCCAGATAGCGGCTCCGGAACGGCTGCCCGATGACGAAGGGGTGCAGGGCCAGCGCCATCACCCGGCCGCTCTCGGGTGTGGCGTCGGCGTACAGCCGGTCCAGCTGGTCCTTGACGATCTGGACGAACTCCGGTCCTGTCATGCCCTTGCTGACGAACAGACCGATGTCGTTCAGCTCGACCGAGTACGGAACGCTGAGCATCCCGGGGACGTTCAACCGGTACGGCTGGTCGTCGTTGGTCCAGTCGAGCACATACTCCAGACCGAGACCGGCCAGGATCTCCGGGGTGTTGAGGGTCTCGGTGAGCGCCGGGCCCATCCAGCCGCGCGGGCGCTGGCCGGTGGCACGCTCGATGGTGTCGACGATCTCCGTCAGCGTGCGGAATTCCTCGTCCGGCGTCAGCCCGGTATGGAAGGTCGAGTTGTTCCTGCCGTGGGCGAGCCAGGCCCACTCCCGGGCCCGCCCGGCGTCGATGATCTGCGGATAGCGTTCGCCGACATCGGAGTTGAGCAGCGCGCTCGCCCGGATCCCGTACCGGTCCAGGCTCTCGATCACCCGCCAGATGCCCACCCGGGGGCCATAGTCCCGCCAGCCGTAGTTGAGCGGATCGGGGACCAGCTCGGCGGTGCCGGGGAAGGTGCTGGTCGAGGGCCGGTCGAGCCGGTAGTGCTCGATATTGAGCCCCACGTAGAAGGCGACCCGCGCCTCCCCGGGCCACCGGAGCGGTCCCCTTTCCACGATCGGGCTGTAGTCGTAGAGCCGCTGTTCCATCATCGCGCGCACCTCGTCTCCGTCCGGCCCGCCGGGGCCGTGACTCGTCCGGCCCCTAGACTCGAACCCTCACATCAATGTGAGGGTCAACGCGCCCGGACATGAGGTGGATCACATGCGCATCGGGGAACTGTCGCACCGGACCGGGACCAGTCGGCGGCTGCTGCGCTACTACGAGGAGCAGGGCCTGATCGTGGCCGAGCGCGCCGCCAACGGCTACCGCCACTACGACGAACGCTATGTGGACCGCGTCCTCCAGATCCGCGGCCTCCTCGACGCGGGACTGCCCACCCGCGTCATCCGGCGGGTCCTCCCCTGTCTGGACACACCCGGGACGATCCACTTCCCCAACCCCACGGCGGAGATGCTGGCCGCCCTGGACCGGGAACGCGACCGGATGACCGAACGCATCGCCGTCCTCGTCCGCAACCGCGACGCCATCGCGGCGTACGTGGACGAGGTACGCCGGGGTGACGCTTCCGGCGGGGAATCCGGGACGCGCTGAGCAGGGGGCGCGGCCCGGCCGGAACGTCCCCCGGTCCAGCCTCACCACCCCGGGACGGTTCACCGCCATGGAGCACGACAGGTCGTCGCCGCGGAGGCGGTCCGTTGGAGCGCGGACCACGTCGGCGGCGGTCCGTTCCGGTTCGGCCGCTCCCACCCGGTGGCCTTGGGCCCTGTCCGCTTCCCGGCCGCGGTCGGGGGACGGGCACAGCCGTACGGAGGCGCTCAGGCCGACTCCGTCCCGTGGGGCAGCAGGAGCCGGAAGGTACACCCCCGGCCGGGGCGGTTGTCGAGTTCCAGGCGGCCGCCGTGCGCCATGGCGATGGCGCTGGCGATGGCGAGCCCGAGTCCCGTACCCGGTTCGGTGGGCCGGTCGGGCGCCGTCGCGCGGTAGAAGCGCTCGAAGACATGGGGGGCGTCGCCAGGAGGGATACCGGGGCCGTCGTCGGCGACCTCGATCACGCAGACCGGTGCCCCCTCCGGCAGCGGCGGGCCGCCACCCGGCGGCGGGTGGGCCGGCGCGTGACCGGCACCGACCCCGACCCGGACGCGGGTGTTCGCCGGGGTGTGGACGCAGGCGTTGGAGAGGAGGTTGTTCAGCACCTGCGCGAGCTGGTGCGGGTCACCGGGCGCCTCGACCACATCGAGGTCGGCGGTCTCGGCCCCGGCGCCGGGTGTGAGGGGTGCCAGGGTGATGGCGTGGTGGGGGTGGCGCATCCCGGCGGTGGCGATGGCCTCGGCCGCCAGGGAGAGGAGGTCGACGGGTTCGCGGTCGGGGGTGCCGGGGCGGCCGAGGGTGGCCAGGAGGAACAGGTCGTCCACGAGACGGCTCATCCGGTCGGCGTTGTGGACGATGAGAGTGTGGGCCTCGTCGCGTCGCGGGTCGGCCATGGCGGGGTCGGCGAGGAGGAGTTCGGCGAAACCCTGGACGGCCGTGAGCGGGGTCCGCAGCTCATGCCCGGCGTCGGCGAGGAAGCGGCGCAATTGCCGCTCGGAGCTCTCCGCGCGGTGCAGGGCCGTACGGAGACGGTCGAGCATGGTGTTCAGTCCCACGGCGAGACGGCCGACCTCGGTGTCCGGTTCGGTGACGGGGACGTTGAGGGCGAGGGCCCCCCGGGTGATGTGCTCGACGGTGTGCTCGACCCGGGTCAGGGGGCGCAGGCCCAGGCGGATGGCCCCATTGCCGAGCACGATGGTTCCGGTGGCGACCGTGAGGCCGAGACCGAGGCCGAGCCAGAGCAGTTTGGTGGTGGCGCCGTCGACGGTGTCCAGGGGGAGCGCGACGACGGCCAGCATCCCGTCGGGGCCGGTGGAGGGGAGCACGCGCCAGTCGGAACCGCCGTCGCCCTCGGCCGGGACCGTGCCGGGCTTGTCCGCGGACAGGCCGAGGTCGGCGGCGCGTTCGGGGAGGCGAGGTCCCGGGTCCTCGCCGCTGCCGAGGGCACTGGGCAGCAGACGTCCCTCGTGATCGTAGAAGTGGACGCGGTAGTCGGAGGGCAGCGCGTCACCCGGGCGCGGCGGGGGCGGCAGGGTTCCACCACGGGCCAGATCCGCGTAGATCCGCGGCGGCGGCCGGAAGTGGGCCAGGCGCTCGTCGACCTGGTCGGTGAGCCAGCCGCGCAGGACGGTCAGGCCGACGAACTGGCTCACCAGGACGGCGGTGGTGGCCAGCAGTCCGGAGATCAGGACGAGTCGGGCGCGCAGGGACCGGGGCCGCAGCGCCGCCAGACGGGCGCGCGGGGACCGGGACGTACGACCGGTACGCGGGGAAGCGGCGACAGTGCCGGTACGCGGGGCCCCGGAGGCAGTGCCCGTACGAGAGGAACGGGGCCGCCACCCGTCCATGGCCCTCATCGCGGGGCCGTCGACGGGTCGCGCGGCAGCCGCAGGCAGTAGCCGACCCCGCGGACGGTGTGGATCAGTGCGGGTGCCTCATGGTCGATCTTGCGGCGCAGGTTCTTGATGTAGGTGTCCACGATCCTGGTGTCGCCCGCGAAGTCGTACCGCCAGACCATCTGAAGGATCTCGGCCTTCTCCAGAACGCGCTCGGGATGGGTCAGCAGACAGGTCAGCAGCCGGAACTCGGTCGGCGAGAGCGCGACCGGGCGTCCGGCGCGGTGCGCCTCGCGGCTGCTCTCGTCGAGGACCAGGTCGGCATAGCGCAGCGGCGGGCGACGGCTCGCGGCCGGGACCGTCTCGCTGCGGCGCAGGATGGCGCGGACGCGGAGCACGACCTCCTGGACATGGAAGGGTTTGGTGACATAGTCGTCGCCGCCTGAGCTCAGGCCGATGATGCGGTCCTCGACACCGGTGCGGGCGGTGAGGAACAGCACGGGTGTGTAGACGCCCCGGGCCCGCAGGTCGCGGATGACCCGGAAGCCGTCGGTGTCCGGGAGCATGACGTCCAGGACGATCAGGTCAGAGCGGCGGCGCCCGGCCTCGGACACGGCCTCCCGCCCGGTGACCGCGCTCGTCACGGCGTAGCCCGCCGCGGTGAGCGCGGAGGTCAGCAGGGTGCGGATGCTGGTGTCGTCCTCCACGACCAGGACGGAGTGCCGTGCCGCGGCGGGTTGTGCCGGGGAGTGTTCGTCGCTCATGTTCTGGCACCTCGGGGTACGGGTGGGCGAGGCCGCGGCAGGGCGTCCCCGGTTACGGCGGCGCGATGATACGCAGCCCCGCTGTGCGAGGGGCGTGGGGATGCGCGGCCCGGCGGTGCGGCGGTCGGGGCCGGGCAGCGGGTGCGCCCGGTGTCCCGGGCGACCGTGGGCGGCCCGGGACACCGGTTCGGTCAGCCGGTCACCTCCTTGTCCTTGGCCAGGGCCGCGGAACGGGCGGTGATCGTCTTGGTCAGCGCGGTGACGGCGGCGTCGAGGCCCGTGGAGTCGGCCCCGGCGGAACGGGCCCGCTCGGCGATGACCTTGAGGTTCTTCTCCGCCGAGCCGGAGGCGTAGAACGTCCGGTACAGGTCGCGGTACGCCTTCTTGTACGGGGCGTCGAAGGCGTCCAGGGCCAGGAACCTGCTCTTCAGGGGGTGTGGCATGCCGCCCCTGCCGCCGGGCCCGGCCTGGGCG